>JAGHRV010000031.1 GCA_018066175.1 Candidatus Colicola equi
CATCCATGGCGATAGTCTTGGTAGCGCCATCCTGTGTAATGGTGTATTTAGCCAAGTCGCTACTCAACAGGTTGAATTGCTGGTTGTCTGAATTATTATCCGGCATATAGAGTAGTGACGTGCTACTACTGGTTGTAATCCAAGCTTTGTCCTCTGCATCTGCTCTCAAGAATCGAATAGCATTGCGGTGACTTTCAGGTTCATAACGACTATCACCCTTATACAATGTGTTCTTCGGAGCCATCAGAGCCTTCGTCGGAGCAGTGGTGTTATCTACGCTAATCAACAATGGAGCCTTCGTAGAATAACTACCCGACGTGCTGGTTGCCAAATCATTCGGCAATGCATACCAACTATCACCATTGGTGCTCTTCATCGCAATCACAAATTGTTCTGGCAGGCTACGACCATAAACAGCCAAGTCTGCGTAGCGATAAATTTGTGTACCAGCGTCATTAACAGCTTCTACACGGATAGTGTAGTTATCCAATTGGTTGTAAACGGTTGGTTTATAACTTACTGCAAAGGTTTGCTCGAAGTCTTCTCCTGTATTATTAACACGATCAATAATCATATTATACGAAGTCGCATCGCATACGCGGAACGGACTATTCGTCGGCTCTACTTTCGCGTCATTAAGGTAGTACGAGAAGCGAATCTTAGTGGCCAATGGCTCATCTTTACCTAACCAACGAACCGTAATCATGTTGTTGGTCGTGGGAGTGGTATAAACCTGTACGTCCTTACTAGAAGTCAAGTGCACATCACCCGAAATGGTTAATGCAGATCGGCACTTAGCATAAAGAATCATGTCATCAGTTACCACATCCGTTTCGAAGTTCCATTTTTTGTCATCCTCCAAATTGTACCAACCTATAAAGGTTAATCCTTCTGGAGTGACAGGGTCTTTTGGAGCCGTAATTGTCAAGTTCTTTTTAGTAACAATATCCGCAGGTGCTTCGCCTGGCAATCCGTCCAAGTCAAACGATACCGTTCGTGGGCAGTAGGTCTGATAGTTGGTTAAGTTCGCCTCTTTCCAAATAGCATATAACGTTGCATCTGTAGTACCCATACTCGTTTCTTGACCAGGAAGAAATTGTGCTTCGGTTGCAGTAGAGTTTGTTGACCAGCCAAGAAAAATATGTTGTGCGTAAGTCATTAAACCTGCACCGAGAACAGTAACAGTCTCTCCAAAAGCATATTCATTCTCATCCACGGGGGCATTTTGTCCACCATTAGCATCGTAAGTTAAAGTATGTTTCTCACATTCAATTGAAGATGCATAAATACTCTTATCTCCATGAGTCAATTTATAAACAGCATAAAACTCCGTAGCAGAACCAGAATATGGAAGAGTTACTTTAGTATATGTCGTTGAACCTTTAGAAACATGTGTTTCGCTCCATCCATCAAAAGTCCAACCGACATTGCTTTCCACCTCACAAGGAATAGCTATAGGTAATTCTGTAAGAGAACCAACAGTCAAAGAGTGATTAGAAGAATTACAACCAGCTGTAACTTCTCCACAACTGAAAGTGTTATTATTTCCAACAATGAAATTATAGGTCGTTCCAGTATAATGGATGGTAATATTAATATCTTTATGAGGTTGGTCGGCAATCTCTCCTCCGCTCTCCCAATAATAGAGTCTTATTGTAGCAGTATAGTCTCCCTGTTCTTCAAAATAATAGTCTAGCGGAAATTTATCAGTGTTTCTTCCCACATAATCATGTTCATACGTAGGTGTAAAGAACCAATCATCAATATCTTCTCCTCCATAAACAATCAAGTCTTCACTTATAACTTGAGCATAATAGGTATAATAGTAATCATAATATTTATCCCAACCATCTCCACTATTGTTTTTGATGTTAAGGTAAACTGTTCCTTCTTCTGACGTTACTGTAAATTCAGAAGGTTCTGCATAAGCACCAGAGATGTCTGCATTCACATTTACATTTATTCCAAGAATCATGAGGAATAAGCAGATATAATTCATAAAGTTTTTCATAATTGTAATCTCCTTTGTCAATTTGTTTAACATATCTTATTCCTTTTAATTATTGGTTACTATTAGCATCTTCTGCCCAAACAGCGTGATAGGTCTTCTCGTTGGCAGTACCATCAGCACCGGCCCTGATTAAGCCGGCAGGCTCCTCCTCTTGCCCGGAATCAATTTCGCCTTCAATCCACCCAACGAAATAAAGGTGAGTCTGTTCACAACTATTTGAACTTGGTGTAACAACATCGGGCAAACCGGGAACGGTGTATTGTCCTTCCATTACGATTTGTTCGTTATCGTTCATATCGTCCACATAGTAGTCTTTCTTCGCAGTGAAAGTAGCCGTAACGGTTACATTAGCAGCAGGCATTGTGAACTTATTATTTGTAACACTAATCGGTGTCTCGCCTTGCATTACTACCCACTTGCCAAAGATATAACCTCTCTTCGTTGTTCCGGAAAGTGTAATCTCCGTTCCTGCTGCGAAAGATTGGGTCTTTTTCGTACTTTTATTTGCCTTGATGTCATAAACACCTTCGGTATCAGTGATTGTCAGGGTATAAACAGGATTAGTAGTGGTTGTGCCATTAGCAGGTATAGCACCGCAGTAAGCACCTTCCGAATCCCAAGTAGCCACTACCGTCCAGCTATACGCCGTATTAGGTTCTAAGCCTGATTCGGTATGAGAACAACTACTGGTTGTCACATCGTGTGTATCACCATTTATCGTCACCTTATATCCGGTTGCACCATCTACATTACTCCAACTCAGCGTAATTGAGTTATGCGTCTTCGTTGCATCATCCACCACCGGCGCTGCAACTTTATTTTCACAACAAACCGGATTGCTGATATAGTCCAACCCAGCACCTTCTTGTTTGTAGAAGACTAAGTTGTAGTCATAATCATAATCCAATCCAAATTTTGTTTTAGAATAGTTTAGATACACATCCGCGTCCCCATCGTTGCCAGCATTGAGGCTAGCCTTCCCATTATACCAATCAACGGTCCAAGGTCTGCTCAAATTATCGGTTCGTGAGAATGCCGTTTTTTCATTATTAATACCAATATATTTATTTCCTGTATTTTGTGTTTGCAACGAGATTGCAGAACCGCTTACCGTCACATTCCAAATCAACATTGGGTCTGATGCATTTACCACACCGGTGCTACTTTCTGTTATCACTTGTGCTCCTAAATCGTTATCTCCTGTGTATTTCATTGCGTAAATCGTAGGACTTTCCTCTGTTGAAGTGATGACATAAGCACCATCCGTAATACTATTCACTCTCACAAATGTATTCGGATCTCCACTTCCTTCTCCATACACGGCATAATACGTTCCGGCTGCACTAACAGCGGCACCGACTTCTGTGATGGTTGGTCGAGTTGCCCAAGCATTATCCGTTGGAGCCGTTGTGGTCCAACCTACTCTTGTGAAGTCTCCTGTTGCACAACTCAACGCCGGCAAGGTGTATGTCTCACCTTCATTCACTACGTGATCGGTTACCTCGTCAATATCACTGGTCGTAACGGTGTAAGTGCGTTGTGTGAACTTAGCCGTCAAAGTAGCCGTAGTCTCATCCTTATCCCACTTACCATCAGCGGTAGTCCAACCGCTAACATTGCTAACTAATGTTCCGTTTTCGTCAATAACTTTGATATCATCAGCGTAGTAACCAATCAGGTCAAAATGAGCCGCTGCTTCTACTCCGGTCCAACTTGAGAAAGTGGAAGTACCCAACTTAATCGTTGCACTACCATTAGCCGTACCATGCTCGCCCTTAGCCAGCGTCACCATCGTCACCGTCGTACAACTCGTGCGGTAATTAACATAAGTCTTTTCAACGGCAACAATGCTTACCGTTACATCACCGGTTACGCTGGTTATAGTCAATGTCCCAGCACTCCATGTGTATGTAGCACCGGTAACAGAAATCTTAGAAGGCAGTTTATACCCTTCGTTAGCCACAAAAGTCGTTGAGAAACTACTTCCATAATCCTTCTTTCCTGTGGGCCAACTGGAACCGCCGGCTACAGCACAGTTAGTCAATTCAAGTGCATTGATAGTATATTGATTAAGCGTGTGTGTGAAATGAGCAGTGGCAGTAATATCGCTGGTCACTTCGGTTACATTACCTGTCCAATCCCAATGATCAAATGCGTATGTATATTGTACATCCGGACTTGCTGGAGTTGCTGTTACTGCTGTTGGACCAACTCGCAATGTGGAACCGGTAGCCGAAATCGATGTACCGCAAGGCACACTCGTTACACTGGCTTGACTGACAGTACCATAACCGGCAGGATTAACTGCGCAGGTTACCGTGAATGTGGTTGGCGAATACTTCGATGTAGAACACGGACTGTCGCCTCCGTTGTCTCCCCAACCGGTAATGCTACATTTATCCCATGAATCACTCAATGTGATGTTGGATGTTTGATTCCATTTCTTACCCCAATCTCCGGCGGTAGCATCATTGCTGAGTCGAACAAAATCCACACTCTTGTATCCCTTAGGAATAGTAGTGGTGTAGATACTGCTCTCACAAGGTGCAATAGTCATTAAATCGGACCAACCATTTCCTGCTGTACCAAAGTAATAAACAGCAAATTTAGCATTGTCCGCATCCCAAACACCTGGATCCAAATACAAGGTAGTACGAGCCTCTATCCATTTTGCATACAGGGTCTTGTCTGCACTCAGCGTAGTGTTGAAATCAAACGCGTCGCCTGTGCAACTTGCGTTCTCATACCAACCTGCAAAGTCCCAACCTGCAGCCGAAGGATCAGATGGCTGAGCCACTGCCGTGTTTGGTGCGATGTATGTGGTCGTATTAGCTCCATGACCATTCATGTCAAACGTAACGAGAACACTTGGCGGATAAGTCACACTGACTACTAATTTATTAGCAGCATCACTATCATCAATGCGGAATGTATAGTCGCCCGGAGCAGTTGTTGCAATACCGCAGTCTTTATTATTGTCTCTGTAGAAGTTCCAATTAGTGCAATTGCTACTGGTCATTATATTACCATCACTTGGAAGATCATAGCTTGCCACACCGTCAGAGAATCTGAACCAATAGGTTGTATTTCCGTCCAAATGAACAGTGTACGTCAAGTCAGATTTAACAGTACGTTCGGTGTAACTATCACCATTGTACATAAATTTCCACCCTACATTCCACTTAGCCCAGAACTGTTTATCTCCGGTTGCAGTGGTGCTGATGGATGTAACAGAACTTCCTTCTAACTCTTCATTATCGTACCATCCGCCAAAACTATAACCGATCCTATCTACAGTAGTGGCTAATGTTGGAATACCAACACCGAATGTATAAGTATAAACTCCTTCCCCTCCTTTCCATCCACCACCATTCATATTGTACTTCACACTGTACGTCCTTGGCGTACGAGTGAAGTTGGCAGTAATAGTTACATCTTCGGTGATTTTTCCAGAAACCGGAATATTCGTCCATTTATCGAAAGCATAGGTGTATTGATCATCCTGTGAAGTTGGTGTAGCAGTAATCTTAGTTGTTCCAATAGTTAATACATTACTACTTGCAGACACAATAGTTTGATCTGCCACACCCGTTACACTTGCTTGATTGACAGCACCCCATGTATTTTCATTTTTGGCAATTGTCACATCCCACGTCGTCGCACAGTCCGTTAAATAGTCCGTATAAGTGATACTAGAGCCATAAGTAACCGTAACTCCCCAAACACGGATACCTCCACCAGCACATATATGTAATCCTTCACCTGTGTATTTGGTGTCCAACGATGTTAAATCAAATGTTATTGTATTAGTTGCAGATGAAGGCTCTACGGATAAAATGCTGGTTAAAGAACTTTTAGAATACGCTGTACACAAATACATGGCAGTCGTACTTCCTGCACCATCTTTTTCTGTTGCAGTATTGGCGGTTACATCTAAAACGATTGTTTGAATATTCCCGTCAAAGGTTGGCAGCGAAATACGTGTACAGTTCCCATTATCTGTATTATTAGAATATGCACGCAACTGGAGAAATTGATATAGTTCTCCACCAGAAGGCTTCTGATAACACCAACGTCCAGACCATACATTATTTTGGTCATCTTGTAAGTTTTGGTTTGTTCCATAATCCGCATAAGATGTGGATGTACCAGTAACCATTGAGGAACCTGACCATGTTGCTGTTTCACCCCACACTTGATTAACACTTAGCAAGACGCCTATCAGCATCATTGCTAAAAAACGAATTTTGTTTTTCATAATAGTTTGTTTTTAGTTATTATTTAGTTTATATATTTTCAATATCTGTCGATACGAATTAACAATGCAATAGTGTATAACGATATATATATTTATTAACAAATTAAATTTATAAACGTGAAAAAAGATTCAACTCGAACAGGAGCATCGCTATGCTCATCGATGATGCCAAGGTCTGCCACGACCTCCTGGCTCAACAAGTTTAAGTTATTAGCATTCGCCTTCATGGCCTTGCTGAGTATTAACCAAGTGTGGGGTGCCGCAGCAACACTTCCTGTTGATTATTCGTTTGGCAATGGTAAGAGTAGTTTACCTACAGGTGTTACCCAAGATGGGCTAGGTAGTGATTATGCCGCAAGTAATAGTCCATATCGTCTTAAATTTGATGGCAACGGCGATTATATTCAAATTCAGGTGGATGGAGCTGCTTCAGCGATTACTATTGGTATAAAACAATATGGCACTGATAACCCTTCTTTCCAAATTAAAGGATCTAGCGATGGTTCTTCTTTTACGCTTATTGAAACATTAGCATTTACAATAGGACAAAATAAGACAGGAACAAAAACAACTACCAAATCAATATCTTCAGATTATCGTTATTTTCGTATTATTAAAAGTGCCGGAGGAAACGCAGGATTGGGAACATTGGTTATTACCAAAGCCGCTCCTTCCACTTTCTCCGTTACCTACAATGCCAATGGTGCTACAAGTGGTAGTGTACCAACGGATGCCACAGCTTATAGTAGCGGTGCTTCAGTAACCGTTTTGGGCAATACCGGCAATTTGGTAAAGACAGACAAGAAGTTTGGCGGTTGGAATACCAACAGCGGCGGAACGGGTACGACCTATCAAGCCGGAGGTACATTCAACATCTCTGCCAATACCACTTTGTACGCAAAATGGGATAATGTCACTTATACGGACCTTTCTTCGGGACAAAAAAGTGGGCACTTTCAGCCATCCTTTCTCGCACTCTCGCAAATTGTAATTTGGGGCTTTTTTGCATTTTTTTGTAAAAAAGTTTTCCATATACGATGCATGGAGGGTGCATGGAGGATGCACGGAGGATCACGTCCTTCTTCCCAACCTCTCTTCTCTCCCTTTGGCACACTTTTTGCTATAGCCCCTACTTGGCTAATTCCTAATTGGTTAATTGGCTACCCCATCTAGTGTCCTAGTGAACTAGTCCACTAACTGTCTCGACGATGTTACCAACATCACCTTGTGGCAATGCCACCGAACTTATGGCGGTACGCCATCGGAACATTTATAGCGAGAATGGCTTAACCACATAAGTGGTATGATTTGGTCGTTAAGTAGGCAGTAGGAGCTTGCTCATAAATGACTACTTGGGGGCTAAAGCATAGTAGGACGTCAGTCCTTGCCAATAGTCGCTATCGTCTTTGTTGCGTAGCAACCGTCAAACTTCTGCGTCTTTCTGCGAAATCTGCGGGAGACTTTTTTCAGTTTATATATTTAGTCTGTCAAAGATCGCTTCAAACTCCACTGAGTTCTCTTTGTTAGCAGTAGTCAAACCAATGGCTACTGCCATTTCCTACGCGCACATGTACGCGCTATATATAGGGTGTGCCTTATTGTTCCTCTGCAGCCCAAACAGCACGCACCGTCATATTGTCATTTATTGCATCGTTATCAGCAACATACGAAGGTTTGGTTTCTCGTTTTTGGAAGGCTTCGTCAGTCGTCCAACCCATGAAATGAGTAGAACTATTATCGCACGACTCAATATTCAATTGCCCAGAACCAGTACCGATAGTCGGTTTAATTGCACTGAATAAGGTTCCTTCAGTAACATCGCTAACCGTCTTGACAACCTCACCTGCATTATAGAATGTTACTGTATATTTTGATTTGGCATTTACAGTAATTGATTGAGTTGTACTCTTGCCACCAACGGTAATCGTTACCGATGTGTTGCTCGTCGTCAATGCAGCTGAGGTTGTCGGATTAAAGGTAAAGTCACTTGTATGGCCGGCATAAGCCAAATCCTCAGTAGAACCATCGGAATAAGTTTTTGTAATTACCAATCCCGTTGGGTCAAATTTGTCTCCTTCTGTGTAAGTAACCTTACTCGGAGCCGTCTTTACTGTAATCGAACTGAGCGTTTTGGAGGAAGCTTTTTTGTAGATTTGAATAAGTTGTTGTGATGATGTATAACAAGCAAATCTTTCACTACCAGAAGACTTATTATATTGCAATTTACGAGCACTTTCGTTGACATTGGTTATGGTAAAATTGCCACTAGACACAGATACCGTCCAAGATGTTTTGTTATCAAGTGTTTCATTGACGCCAAGAGAATTGCCACTATTCCAGTACAAATATTTATTATCACTTGTTTTAAAGGCTAATTTGCCATTGCTACTACCTGCACAAACTGTCAACGGATAAGTGCCCGCAGGAGATGTAGTATAAGTGGTTGCTATTCCATACGAAGAAATACCCGTCATTTCTCGTTTAGCAGATTCATTGACGAAGATTACAACATCACCAACAGCGGGGACAGTAGTCAACTTTGTCCAAGTATCTGCTCCCCACACACTACTACTTAGCATTGCCAAAAGAGTCAATGCTAACAATCTGAAATTGTTGTTGAGCCACGAGGTCATCTTTGCCCCTGCTCCCTCCGAATTGCATCTACATGCATTCATTTGATTTGTTTTTACGTTTTTCATAAGTGTTTGTTTTTTATTAGTTAATAATTATTGTTTTCTTGTTTTGTCAGCAGTACCCAACCCAATGGCTACTGCCATAATACGCGCACATATACGCGTTATATATAAGGTGTAGCCTTATTCCGGATCTGCGAACACGGCATGATAAGTTACGTCTTCATTCACTTTCGGAGCATCTGCTGCGTCCTTGAATAGAACGTCAGGCTTAGTGCCAGTACCAATGTAGATTGCTTGGTCCGTCCATCCTACGAATACCGAACCGGTGCATGCATCCGGCACACCAGGTTGAGTAGGCAATTCGGTTACTTTGCCACCGTCAGCCACTTCCGTTGTCGGACTTCCTTCAGTATAGACCTCGCCATCTACATACCAAGTCACAGTATGATTAGCCGACGGAGTCACATTGCCCGTTGCTTCTTCGCTATCGCAATAAATATCGCCACCAATCGCTTTCACTTTCCAAGTGTATGTTACATCATTGGTCAAGCCGGATTTTTCGTATGGAGAAGTGGCATCTGTATAGACACCATTATTCCAACTAACTTGATATTTAGTAGCATGTTCTACTGCTCCCCATGTCAGTGTTGCCGACCCATTCCCCGCCGTCGCCGTCACAATTGGCTTCGCAAGGTCTGTGGTACAAGAGGGATCAGCAGTATAGGTGACTGTCATTGTGGATATTGTAGCGTTCGCTGTACAAGTAAAAGTAACTGATGATGCGTTGCCAGACCAATTAGTATTATTCATAGTTCCTACACTAGCAGTCCATGTGCCCGCTCCGAGCGCTATTGCAGTAATGTTGCCTGCTGACGATGTGAACGTTAATGTGCCATAATTGGTCTTATCCTTTGTGTTCTTGTAAACACGCAATGAGGTTGTTCCGGATGTGTTCCAAACACGCGTGTTAGTGCTACCATGAGTTGTGCTAAAAGAAATTGGACTAATGGTATAATTTTGATTTTCGGTTAATGCAGTTCCCTCACCATTGTTGGGCTTTGTAATACCTAATGCCTCTAAACCAGCATCGGTATTGAAAATGAAAGTCACTTCTGTTCCCCACACATTTGTACTCAGCAGGATGCCTATCAGCATCGTTGCTAAAAATTTGAATTTGTTTTTCATAATGTTTTGTTTTTATTAGTTAATAATTATTTGTCCCAATTTTCAATTTATATTTGTTAATTATATTCGTTCTTGTTTCTTGTTCCTTTGCCTTCTCGCGGTCCTTAAACATCTCCCTAATACGAGGCTCCAAAACCGCCATTGCCTCTTCGGCTGTATAATAGTTTTGTTTCATATTTCCATTTTATACCTTTCACAATAGTGTACAAACAAAAGCAACAACTCCATCAAGAATTGTTGCTTATAAGAGAAAATATGTTCTGCAGAATCTACAAGACGGCTGCTACTCGTTTGGACGTAATGCTAAACTTATGTTTAGAAGGTTTACTCTGTGTAGAAACAATCAGATCATCCTCTAACGCGACGGCCATCTTAGCAATGGTAGCCATTGTTAAATTATGCGTCCCGCATAACCAACGACTCACTTCCGTCTCGGTCTTGCCTAATTTGGCTGCAAAGTCTTTCTGAGACATACCCTTAGCTTCCAGCAAATCATAAACACGATTCGCAATCATCACTTGCATGTCTACTTGCTTCTTAATTTCAGGAGGCGTCTTGCGACGAATCTCTTCCATAAGCGGATTCACTAACATAGCCTTAATGTTTTAGTCGTTAATCGTAAAAGTTAATTCTCCAACTAATTTACTACCTTTGATGGTAATTATTTGTTGCTTTTCATACCTACGTATCTCTATATCAATCTTCTGGAGAGTCTCCACGCATTGATTAAGATGAGCATCTTCTTGGTAAGTCGCCGTCTCTTTAATTCCGCCATTACCTAAAATCAAAACTTTGTATCTTAAATTTAAGCAATACAACCGCAACGATGTCGTTTCTAAATGAGAAGGTAAGGCAATCACATTATCACTGCGTTTCCCTTCATAGCGAAAATAGCGATCGTCTATGCCCTCACGAGTGATAACATCCAATCGATACACCAATTGCTGTAAATCAGATGGGTGCGACTCGGAATAAGTCATCAAGAATTTCTCGAATTCAGTCGCCGTCTCTCCTTCAAAACGAGGAGAATACAAACAAACCTTGTCATGCTCTTCCAGTAATTCTAAAAACAGATTTCGTTGCATAATAAAACGCCTTCTTTTTATTTGACGCTGCAAAGATACAACTTTTTTTCGGAATTACCAAATTTTACGCCTAAAAAATCAACTTTTATGTTAATTTCTCTTATAAGTACACTATTTCAAAGATCACTTTTTTTGTTAGCAGTACCCAAACCAATGGCTACTGCCATTTCTTTCGCGCATATGTACGCGCTATACGCGGTATATAAGGTGCGTCTTGTCCCTAATTATATGCTCCCCACCGGTTATTTGTGTCTCTTTCCCCTCTCATTCCCCCATTTCCAGGTTCGTATATACGAACCTTTTTGCGGTCATACTCCAACCCAATGGTCAATGCCAAAATTTTAGGTTACGTTATTCCTTATCTCTCTTTGCGATTGCCTCGTAGCCAATGGGATTGGGACGAGAGGTGTCTCGGCGGCTTTCTAATTCCGTAAGAATAGTATCCACCCCAGACATCACCGCTCTAAGTTGCTCTGCTTGCTCTTGTTGGGTTGACTCCAATTTGTCCATTCTATACATCAATGCACCATTCTGAGCTAAATACTGATGCATCGCCACAAAACCACGCATCAACTGTACTCGCGTATTTACTGCTACTGAAGATTTTAATACCGCACTCAACATAGCAACACCCGCCTCGGTAAAAACAAACGGCATTGTAGAACCGATGTTGTAATTGGGGGGTGTCACAATTTGTGATACCCTATTGAAAATCAATTCATTAGCCTCTTCATTTGACAAAACAAACATAAAATCCTCCGGGAAACTATCCCTATTACGGCGCACAGCTTGTTTCAGCACACGAGTCTCGATGCCGTAATAACGTGCCAAGTCGAAGTCAAACATAACAGGTATGCCTCGCACAATATAGATGCGACTGCGTATCTCTTCTACTTCAGGACTTGATACCATTTTTACTATGTTTGTGCCTTTTGCCATTATTTTAGTTTACGTTAATTATTTCTTTTCTCTTTTGACGAATCCTTTATTTGCCATCTACACTTGTTCCAAGATTATTCTCTTATCAATACCCATCTTCTCAAATGCAAATAACCTGCGACCTAAGTCCTTGAACGATGCCCCAAAATGATACAAATCATCATCTATAACCAGGAACCGATCGTGGAAATTAGACTTATATTGCCTTATCTCAATCTTTCTGCCATTTTGTTTCTCACTCAACTCTTCTGCCTGCTTCAACGCCGCATTAACAGTATCCGTATAAATAGTGGCACTCACACCCGTCCCTCTTTCATTCAACATCGCAATCACATCCGAGTTAACATAAGTATCAATCAGCACCACTTCTCTCTTCGCACTACGAATCAAATCTTCCACAAAAACCCTTGCCCCAAATACTTGCCCCTCAAAGAAAACACCCTGCGTCGGAGGTAAAGCTGCATGTATCTCTATATCAAACGCCCTCTGCTGTTCCTCCACCTGGCTCACCCTATGCTCTAACCGCTCAAAACGTTGCGCAAAAGCATAACCATTAAGTAAGTAGTTCTTGATTACATTATTTGCCCATATACGGAAGGCCGTTCCATTCGGGGATTTAACTCGATATCCAACCGAAATAATAACATCCAAATTATACACACTAACGCGACGCGTTACTTCCCTAGAACCTTCCCTTTGAACTTGTAAGAATTCCTTACATGTTGCACCTTTTGATAATTCACCTTCCAAATAGATATTACGAATATGCATCGTAATATTTTGTGGAGCGCGTTGGAATAATTGCGCCATCTGAGCCTGCGTAAGCCACACCGTCTCATTCTCCAAACGTACCTGCAACTGCAAATCCGACGTCGGTTGGTAAATTACTATTTCGTTCTGATTGGTCATTCTAATCTACTATACTATCATATTATCTAATCTATCTCATACTCTCACGCACGTATATATACGCGGGCGAAAAGAAAACAACTATTCGCGCCACCCTGGCGGGGAGCGTGAATAAACGTGAGGTCAATATGTGTTAATCATCGTTCATACGCAGTGATGTGCCATTTTCCATAAGAAACTCCGCCTAAACGCTTGCGCATCGCGATTCAGCGAACTCTCCAATTTGGTTGCCGTTTATATACGTATATATGTACGTGTTTTACTTTCGGGTGCAAAGATACAAATAAAAATCCATATATACAAATAAATTACAAAGAAAATTAAATTTTCTTAACGATAATGGCATTTTTTGTGCTTTTTCTAAGAAAAAGATGCCAATATAGACAGGAATATGGCGCAAAAAAACGGTAACATCGTTACCGATATTACCGCTAAAAATCAATCACAAGAAGTGTTATCCAAACAAGGACTTATGTGTTCCGGTGGCAATCAATAAGAGTTCTAATTCTGATTCCTTTTTTCGCCAAACTATCAACCAATCATCCTCGATATGTGCTTCCCAAAAGCCAGCATATTGATTATGCAGAAGATGTGGCAGATATGCCTCAGGAAGGGTCCCCGTTTCTTGTAAAAGGCCAAGCACCCTCTTTAGCTCTTGCATGTCCTTTCCTTCCTTCTTACACTGCTTCGCCCCCTTGCGAAACTGGCTAGAATATCTGAGAATATACATACTACAAACTATCTACAAATTCATCTATAGACGCCATTGTTTTAATGCGTCCTGCTTGGATATCTTCAATGGCTTTATCCATACCACTCTTTTTTTGTGGTACACATTCAAAGCCAAGAACTTTCACAATGGTCTTGAACTTCTTTGCTTCCATTCGTGGTACTGCTACCGAGAAAAATTCATAAGCTGGTGTCATTGCTGCTGTAGGCATCGTAAACTCCTTTCTTTTTGCGTTTTGCGACGCAAAGGTACAGAAAAAAAATGACATACACAAATAAAAAATGCTTTTCAGGCCATTTTTGCACTTTTTTTCAAAAAAATTATCAGGTATAGATCAGGTATACGTCAGGTAAGGATGAGCCTATAATCATCACCCCCCAACCGGCTCCGAATTTTCACCTTTGGCATGGTTTTTGTTGCCATCCAAATCTGCTGTTTTTTTCACCAAAATCACACCAATTTTCAGCGGTAATATAAGCACTATATTACTGCTTTTTTGTGTCTCTTTTCCCGATGAAATCTGGACTTTTTTCGTCCCGCAAAAAGGTTCGTATATACGAACCTGGAAAAAATAAGGAAAAACAAACTAATATTAACTAATAAAAACAAAACATTATGAAAAACAAATTCAAATTTTTAGCAACGATGCTGATAGGTATCTTGCTGAGTACAAATGTATGGGGAGCGGTAGAGTACAACGAAATCGCATGGGGAGATATCAATAGTGATGATACTATTATTATTGTAGGTGTCAAAAGCGGTGATAACTATGTGATGGTTCAAGCTACACCACCAACTCCCACAAAGGTAACCATTTCGAGTGATAAAATTACCACTTTTACAGCAAATACAGAATTTGTTGCGGAAGTGACGGGGGCAACAATTAAATTCAGAGTCGCAGATGGTGTTACAGGAACAAATGCAAAATACCTTTTGGGTAAAAATGATAATAATGGGCTTAGTGTCGCTAAACCAGGCTCAAATTCCAATGTCTTCTCTATTGACAATACTGCTTCTGGTGGTCCTCGAATGAATTTTACATACACTAAGCAACGTTGGTGCGGTATTTATAATAAGCAGGATTGGAGATGCTATGAATCTAAGGATGCCACCAACATCAAGGATACTAAAACTTTGTTCTTCAAGAAAAAAGATGCTACCCCTGCTTATACCATTACAGCCCAATCTAATAACGTTGCTTATGGAACGGTTTCGTTAAGTGGTAAGAAAATTACTGCATCACCTAATACAGGATATACATATGCTTCTCCTGCTGCATATACGGTGACAAGTGGAACAGCAACTGTTGTGCAAGATGGTAATGAGTTTACGGTAACTCCGGAATCTGATTGTACCGTGCGAATCAATTTTGCGGCTAAGCAAATTGCCACCATCACTCTGATGGAAGCAGGAACTCCTGTTGCCGGTCCTTCGGGTAAATATTCCGGTGAGACCTATACTTTGCCTTCAAGTGTGACCAATGTATGCGATGGTAAAACGTTTGTTGGTTGGAGTACAGTAGATATTACTATGCCAGGTGACAAACCGACAGAGAATTATTATGGCAAAGGTGCCGAAGTCACTTTGGCAGCAACCAACACTTTCTATGCTGTGTATGCAGAAGCAGAAGGTGGAGCAGACCCTGTTGCTTATACCGCAGGAGACGAAGGTTCATTCGTCTTGGCTGCCTTGAATGATGGGAAATGGTACGCTTTACCAACTAATCCAACTGTATCAAGCGGAAAAATTACAGGTGTAGAGATATCGGTATCTCAAACAGGAGGCGGAGTTAATTATGTAACCACAGAAAATGCTACAGGTTTTACTTGGACGATTGCTAATGCAACAAACGGACAAACTATTTCGGATGGAACGAAGTATATTTACCATAAAAATGGTGGCAGTTCGGATACCAATCTTGATTATGGAACAGGAACAACCTATACTTGGACAATTGAATCTGAGACGAATGGTCTGACTTTTAAAGGTACAAATGGAACAACTATAAACAACCGTGGTATGTTGGTTAGTGGAACTACTTTTGGTGGATATGCCTTATCCAACGAGGATCAATCTGGTTATTATCGTATTAGTGTTTTGCCTATTAGTGGTGCGACTTATTCCAACTACACCACTTGTGGTTCGAAGTACTCCGTTACTTTCAAGAATCAGGAGAGTGTGATTAGTACGACTGAATATACTGCTGGAACAGTTATTCATGCTCCTGCAACGGCAGAGAACACCTGCGGTGAAGGTTTCTTCTTCGTGGGTTGGTTGGCTCAACCGTTGTATGTGGGTGCAACTCCTAATCCCAAACCAGCCGGTTTGATTCAACCTAATGGTGAAATCACCGTTCCCGCCGAGGATGTGGTTTATTATGCAGTCTTCGCAACGAAGGTGATTAATTAAGGCGCACCTTATATATAACGCGTACATGCGTACATGTGCGCGTGAGAAATGGCAGTAGCCATTGGGTTGACTACTGCTAACAAAAAAAGTGATCTTTGAAATAGTGATTAGTTTATGAAAAAGTGATTTTTCTTGCATTTTTTTGCCAAAAGAATTGTGTATGTCAAAAAAGGTGTAATTTCGGACGCCGCCTGTCGCATGCGACATTCCCCCGAAATTACAGTTGCATCGTTATTAAAATACACATGTTTGGCAAAAGAACAATTGCAAAAATGGCTGCCGCCAGACATGTTGCCACTTATAGTTATCTATTTATGAGTAAACTCCTAATAGAAACCTACAACTGACATCATTGATGGATAAATCCATCTATTTTTTGCATTTTTTTGCCAAAAGAATTGTGTATTCCAAAAATTTTTTGTAATTTTGTAGTGTATTTCAGAGAGATTATTATTTGTAATAAATATACTATGAAACCCATTGCTACAACTACAGAAAATGAGAGTTTGCAACTCTTTCATGGAGCACAAATCCGCTATGTTTGGGATGAAGAAAAAGAAACGTATTTCTTCTCCGTTGTGGATGTTGTGAGTGCATTAACCGACAGTGACTATCCAACTGCCCGCAAGTATTGGAACAAGTTAAAACAACGTCTTCAAGAGGAAGGTTTTGAGTCGGTGACAAATTGTCACCAACTGAAATTAGCCTCTCCATTAGATGGCAAAAAGTACTTAACCGACGTTGCTGATGTGGAGCAAGTATTGCGAATCATCCAATCTGTTCCCAGCAAGAAAGCTGAGCCGCTCAAGCAGTGGTTAGCTCAATTAGGGCAGCAGCGGTTGAACCAGTTGCAAGACCCTGAACTCAGTATAGAGCAAGCCATTAAAGACTATCGCCGTTTAGGTTATTCGGAAGAATGGATCAATCAACGCATCAAGACGATTGAGATTCGGAAGGGGCTGACGGATGAGTGGAAGCGAGGAGGAATGCAGGAAGATAAAGATTATGCCACATTGACGGATATTATCTCTAAGGCATGGAGTGGAATGACTACCAAGCAATACAAGCAACACAAGGGATTGCGCAAGGAGAACCTTCGCGACAACATGACCGACGTGGAGTTGATGTTGAATGGCTTAGCTGAAGCAGCGGCCACGGCATTGAGCAAACGTGAGAACCCCAAAGGTTTTGTGGAGAATGCCAGTGTAGCACATCGAGGAGGAACGGTCGCACATGTGGCGCGAGAACGCTTGGAACAAGAGTTAGGCGAGAGCGTTATCTCCGACCAACGTGCAGTGAATTTTACACAGCCTGCGGACGAACTTCCATTTGAAGAGGATAAATAGTTGCAGTTTATAAATCACCTTTCATAAGCGACAAACGATGTTTGCCGCTTTTTTGTGCTAATCAGTATTTCAAATGTAAACCAATTAACGAGAACGTTGACGAGGACGAAAAAAGAGATATAATACAAATAGAAACAAAAAGATAAAAAAGTCTCCCGCAGAAAACGCAGAAAGACGCAGAAAGATTATATTTATTCGTTGTTCGTGTTTGGTTTGTTCGTAAGTAAACTTCCAACATCCCACCACACTACACAACTAATCGAAGGCTAAGCCTTCAGGTCCCATACGGGACAATAAATATAAGGCGCGGAAACATTGTTAATAAGAAAAGCGCGGAAACAGACAAGGAACAAGAAACAAGAACTAATATAATTAACAAATATAAATTAAAAATTGGGACAAATAATTATTAACAAATTAAAATTATAACACTTATGAAAACAAAAAACTTTAAATTCAAATCAATGGCGCTGGTGCTCTTTGCCCTAGTGCTCAGTAGTAATGTGTGGGGAGAGGATACTTGGACACAAGTGACCTCCGTGGCAGTGGGTGATGAAGTTGTGATTGCCGTTGTTGATGATGGGACGAAAGAGCTTACATCTATTTCAACTACTGCTACTAAGTATGGTATTGGGACGGATTTTACTACCAATCCTGCTGGCACGATGACATGGAAAGTCGAAGAAGGGTCTTCTACTGGAACGTTTGCCTTTAAGAATGGTACCAATTATTTGAGATGGAACTCTGGTAACTCTGTGGACGCAGCAGGAACTGCTGTTGAGGGCAAGACCTCTTGGACAATCACCACCAGTAATAGCCGTGCTAAAGTAGCAAATGTTCATACAAGCTCGCGTATCTTAATGTGGAATAAAAGTAACCCTCGTTTTGCTTGCTATGAAGGTAAAAACCATGGGAATAATAATGGGACTTACTATTATTATGTTATTTTCTATAAGAAAGAGGCTTCCTGCGCCAATAAAGTTACTGTTACCAAAGGTACACCATCACCATCCAATGGTACGTTTGAATTGAGTCAGACTGGTGAGGTTTGTATTGATGAAGGCAATGCAACGGTTAATGTAACGGATATTGCGCCGGAAGAGCATTATCATTTTAGTCAGATAACTGCAACAAATGGTACAGTGGATAATGTGAACAAGAAGGTTACGGATATCTCTGCTAACACCATCATCAACGTGGAGTTTGCAGAAGATTCGAAAGTAACTGTAACCTTCTCGGATGCTATTCATGATAACAATAGCGGCTATATGGAGTATGTTGGTGACAAAATCCAATTCCCAACTATTACAGACGCAGCAAAAGGTGATGGTTGTGTAGGAGAACACTATCACTTCGTTGGTTGGACTAAAGATGCTTCTCAACCGAATGCATTGGTTACGCCTGCTTCTGAAACAGCACCGGCAACGGATATTACTTATTACGCCGTTTGGGCAAAGGAGGACGAGTAACACCTTATATATATAGCGTACATGTGCGCGTATTATGGCAGTAGCCATTGGTTTGGGTACTGCTAACAAAGAGACGAGGTGGTAACACCAAAATCGACAGCGATCTTTGAAATAGTGTACAAAAATTAGGATTATTGCTTAAATATGCAATTCCAGCAGTTTTGTGATGTAAATTTGCTCAAATCACATATAAAAAGTATGATTTCAGCAATTTTTACCATCAATTTTGCTCAAATCGTATATAAAAAGTATGATTTCAGCAATTTTGAGGCCAAATTATTTGCGAGATTCAAATTTTATTAGTACTTTTGCAGTCAAATTCAAAAGTACTGGTTATGAAAGAGCAATTAATTGGACGCGAGAAAGAGCGAAAGGCATTGCAAGAGTATTTATGTTCCGAGCGGTCGGAGTTTATAGCAGTTTATGGCAGGCGCCGTGTTGGTAAAACATTTCTTATCAAGCAAGTGATTGATACAGATGCATGTTTTACATTTACCGGAGCAGAGAATGTGTCGTTAGAAGAACAGCTGCTTAATTTCTACTTGTGCTTGCAAAAATACTATCCTGCCGCTCAGCGTTGTGAAACATGGATTGAGTCATTTAATCAACTGGAATGCTATTTAGAGTCTTTGCCAACCGGCAATAAGATAGTCTTTATAGACGAGTTGCCGTGGTTAGATAATGTGCGTTCAGGTTTTGTAAGTGCTTTGGAACTGTTTTGGAACGGTTGGGCATCGCATCGGACAGACATCAAACTGATTGTTTGTGGCAGTGCTGCTTCGTGGATGTTGGATAATATAGTGAATGACTATGGAGGATTGTACCACCGTGTCACTCATCAAATTCTCCTTCAGCCATTCACTTTGGCGGAAAGCAAGCAGTATTTTGATGCGTATGGGTTTAGTTATTCCGAAACCAGTGTGGCTGAGGCGTACATGGTATTAGGGGGTATCCCTTATTACTATTCGCTTATGCAGCAGGGGCTGAGTGTTGCTCAGAATATTGATCAGTTAGTGATAGCACCTACAGGTGAACTCAGTAATGAGATGCCATTGTTGTTTCGGTCACTTTTCAAGCACTCAGACGATTACGTGCGAATCATTGAAGCATTATCGCAGAAGAGCAAGGGTTTGACTCGTTCGGAGTTGTTAGACGCAACTAAGATGCATAATAACGCTCGGTTCACGCAGATGTTGCAAGAGTTAGAGACTTGTGGTTTCGTTCGTTGCTTCCAACCATACGATGGTAAGAAACGCCAGATAACGTATCAACTGATTGACCCGTTTGTGCATTTCTACTACCAAATGGTGGCTAAGAACGGACTTCGCTCGGCGCACCAATGGGAGCAAATGCAGAATGCACCGCAATTCTATACTTGGGCAGGGTTAGCATTTGAGATGTTATGTTTCAACCATATTCCTCAACTGTTATCGGCATTAGGTATAACCGGAATAAAAACGGATGTCTATTCGTGGCGCACCCCAACGATAGCGGAAGATGGAGCACAAATAGACATGGTGATTGACCGAGCTGACAGGTGCGTTAATATCTGTGAGATGAAGTTCACGCGAGGTGAATATGATATACAAAAGGCAGAGGCAACGAAGATACAACATCGCATAGATAGTTTTGCACGATATGCTGAACCCAGTAAGACGTTATTGTTAACAATGATTACTGCTTTGGGCGTAAAAACGAATATGTATTCATCTGTTGTTCAAAAGCAGATAACACTGCACGACTTATTCCAATAGAGACTCTCTAAGAATAAAAATCAAGTTCCAATAATCCTAATCACACCGATTAGGATTATTTGTTTTTGTACACTACTTCAAACATAAACTAAAACAAAAAAAAGAATATAATTAAATAAATCTAATACCTGAAAGGGAGAAAAAGTAAATGGCAAAAGGCACAGACATAGTAAAGTCTAATGCAGCGGAGGTTATTCCGGAACGCATTCAAGCGATGATACATATCATTCGTGGTGAGCGCGTCATCTTGGATCGTGACTTGGCGGCATTATATCAAGTGGAGACGAAAAACTTGAAACGTCAAGTGAAGCGTAATATAGAACGTTTTCCATCGGATTTTATGATGGAACTGAGCCGTGAAGAGTATCAGTCTTTATGGTGCCAAAATGGCACCTTAGAACATGGACGAGGAGCGCACTCCAAGTATTTGCCGTATGCTTTTACAGAGAATGGAGTTGCAATGCTGAGTAGTGTGTTGACATCAGAAGTAGCCATCAATACTAACATTCAGATTATGCGTGCTTTCACTATGATGCGTCGCACCTTGTCTGCCATTAGCCAAACGGCTATGCGTCAGGATAAGTTGGAGATAGAAGTGGAGAACTTGCGCAATTATGTAGAGAATATTTTGCATGACCAAAATGATATGAATGAGGAATTGGCAAGTCAAGTGGAGGCTGTTAGTCAGTCGTTGGCAGAGTTGTGTATTAAGGTAGAAGAAGTTACCTCTCGCCCAGCTCCTAAAAGAGCCCCGATTGGTTATGAGGCCATCGCAGAGAGAGAAGAAAAATAAGGAGAACTAAAAACGAATATAATCTGGCAGTAGCCATTGGGTTGACTACTGCTAACAAGAGAACTCAGTGGAGTTCGAAGCGATCTTTGACAGACTGATTCCATAAGGAATAATCGAAAAAAATGTGATTTCTTGCATTTTTTGCTTGTTATGTATTGCATATATCAGATATTTTTTGTAATTTTGCACTAAATTTAAAAGAGTAAAATTATGGCAAGGATTACAGTTCAGGACGCAGAAATTACAATTCTTAATGTTGATGATCAAGATTATATTTCTTTGACGGACATGGTCAATGCACGTAGAGATGAAGCACGTGCTGCTGATGTTATTAAGAATTGGATACGTAGTCGCAGTGCTATTGAATTCCTCGGTACATGGGAAATGATTCACAATCCAAATTTTAAAGTGGTGGAATTCGACCACTTTAAAATGCAAGCAGGATTGCATACGTTTGTGATGAGTGTTTCCGAATGGGTTACCAAAACCAACGCGATAGGTATTGTTGTTAAGAATGGCAGATATGGTGGAACTTATGCCCATAAAGACATTGCGTTTGAATTTGGCTCTGCTATAAGTGTTCCATTTAAGCTATATTTGATTAATGAATATCAACGTCTTAAGGCAGAAGAGCAAAAGCAGTTAGGTTGGACGGCAAAGCGCGAATTATCAAAGATTAACTATCATATTCATACTGATGCCATAAAACATAATCTTGTTCCTTCAGAACTTACGCCTAATCAGGTATCTCTCATTTATGCTAATGAAGCAGATGTGCTAAATATGGCGTTGTTTGGAATGACGGCAAAAGACTGGCGGGATACCAATTCGGGAGTCAAAGGCAATATCCGAGATTATGCGACAATCAACCAACTCATTTGTTTGAGTAATTTGGAGAACTTAAATGCAGTCTTTATCAACAAAGGAATGTCTCAGAGGGAGCGACTGATTGAACTAAATAAGATTGCCATCCAGCAAATGCAGGTACTTGAAGCGACTTCGGAACATAAAGTATTGAAAGCATAAGATAGTATAAGAAATATATTGAAACGATTATTCCAAGGAAACGGAGTAATCGTTTTCTTTTTATGGAATCAGAGTCTATTGCACATAATCATAGGTAGATAAAACTACCTTAGCAAAATAGACGTGATCTTTGACAGATTGAATATATAAACTGAAAAAATGTTGAAAGGGAAGAACGCTAGTGGACTAGTTTACTAGGACACTAGGGGGGGGCCAATTAACCAATTAGGAATTAGCCAAGTAGGGGTTATGACAAAAAGAGTGCCAAAGTGGTGGAAGAGAGGTTGGGAGGAAGGACGTGATCCTCCGTGCATCCTATATGCACCCTTCGTGCATCGTATATGGAAAACTTTTTTACAAAAAAATGCAAAAAAGCCCCAAATTTACGATTTACGAGAGTGCGAGAAAGGAAGGCTGAAAGTGCCCACTTTTTTGTCCCGAAAAATTGACCGTATAAGTGGACGCAGTGGCCTCATACAGTGTAATCTTATCAACACAGATTATACCATTTGTTGTGGTTGTATTTGCTAAGTTCCAATTCACTTTGAAATACGAGCCTTTAGGCCATGTTTTTCCTGGAGATGGCGTAAAATTGAAACTTCCTTCACTATTAGTAATAGTACCACCTGCAACATAGTCAACCTGGGTTGTTAAAGTTGAATTAGAATAAACATAAACACCCCATGAATTAACCGACATACCACTCTTGCTTAACGAGCCAGATGGGAGGTGAACGGTAACCTTACCAACAGCGGCAGCACTTCCAGTGGTGCTATAGATGTAGCAAGGATTACTAGAACTAATCGTTGCACTCTTACCTCCCATTTTGAAATAAGTCCAACCTTTGTTGTTATTGGCTCCATTAACAATCGTCCAGTCACCATAGGCTAGTGATGAATTGTATACAGAATTTCCATATGTTTTCGCAGTGAAATCTGCAGAAGGAGTTGTAGGAGTATCTGCACCCCACACTTGGTTAATACTCAGCAAGGCCATGAAGGCGAATGCTAATAACTTAAACTTGTTGAGCCAGGAGGTCGTTGCAGACCTTGGTCTCATCGATGAGCAAAGTGTTGCTCCTGTTCGATTTAAATCTTTTTTCATGTTTATAAATTTAATTTGTTAATAAATATATTGTATTATAGTTTATTCTATGTATAGAGTTATGCCACTCTAAAAGGCAAGGTGTTATTTGACGTAATGTACTTACAGAATTAAGCAATTCTTCCAAAAATGAAGAAAAGTTGCTGATTTTATCGATTTTTCTTGCATATTCAAAAAAAATGTAGTAATTTTGCAGTCGAAATGCAATCATTATGAATGCACAACAATGTCAAACCTATAAAATTATACGATTATGCAAGCAACTATGACAGTCCGCACGGACGCTGAATTGAAAGCAACTTTTACTCAACTTTGTCAAGAATTTGGTATGAGTGCCAACACCGCCATGAATGTTTTTATGCGTGCGGTAGCTGAAGCCAAGGCTATTCCGTTCCAGATAGGATTCAAGAAGAAAGATCGGGAAAGAGAACGTCTTATTCAATTATTTGAAGAACATCGTCTATCTCGCCAAAATGAACGCGAATGGACATTGGATGAGATTAATGCCGAGATTGCTGCCAGCCGCGCAGAAAGAAGAGCCCAAAAGGAAGGAGCACGTTTATGATTTACGCTGTCATTGATACCAATGTTTTGGTGTCTGCCTTAATGGCAAAGAACGATGATGCAACAGTGAGACAAGTTGTAAACGCGATAATTGATGGAAAGATAATACCTATGTATGTTGAGGAAATTATCAACGAGTATATGGAAGTTTTATCCCGTCCACAATTCCACTTCCCATCGGAACTTTGTGCAGGGTTGATTGCTCGCATCAAGAAATATGGAGTTTCTTCTGAACGTGCTTCTTTTCAAGAAGTTATGCAAGACGAAAGTGACCGAGTTTTCTATGAGGTAGCATTGAGCCGTGACGATGCTTATTTGGTTACCGGTAACCTCAAGCATTTCCCCAAGGCACCCATTGTGGTAACGCCAGCGCAGATGTTGGATATTATTCGCCAGCAAGAAGCGTAGTTTTAAGCCATATTAATTCTGTAAGCAGTAAGTGAAAACTTGCTGCTTTTTTGTACATTATTTCAAAGATCACTATATCATATTGCGCAAGCGCAGGGATATGCATTATATCGACAGATATTGAAATATATAAACTAAAATAATAACTAAAAAACAAACTATTATGAAAAACAAATTTTTAAAGTGGGATGTGGGAGGCGGAAGCCGGAGCATCATCCAAAGTTTGAACTTGTTCACCAGTCGGAACTTGTTCAAGAGTCTTAAATCTATCCTCATGGTAGTTGCCCTACTATCATTGAGTAGTAACGTGTGGGGTGATGATGTGACTTTAACCAATGCACAAATTGTTGCTGGTACCGGAGGCACAGGTTATGGTAATTGTTCTGCGACTGATAGTAAAGGCAACACATGGAATGCATATGCCATTAAAAATCATCACTCAAGTGCTACTAGTTCTTATAAATACTGGCAGATAAAAAAATATGCTTCTAGTACTGCGTACTATGTGCAAGTTCCAGAAATGCCCGGTAAGATTACTCAAATTGTGATGACTGTTTCTAACGCGAGTCAACCCATGACTGGTGGAGGTAATTCTGCAACGTTGTATTTCAGTAGCAGTAATTCTACCTCCGCGGCAGGCACTGGCATTGTCAGCGGAACTGGAGCATCCTCTGTGACCATTGACGCGTCATCCCTCAAATTAAAATCGGGTTATATTACAGCCGGCGGAGCAGTGCGTATTTGGAATGTAACCGTTACTTACGAAGCTGGTTCAAGTACTACTTACTACTTGGCAGGAAGTATGAATGATTGGAGTACAACTGCTGATCAGTTTACCGGCACACCATTGTCGGTTACTAAGAACTTGTCAGCAAATACAAGTTATACATTTAAGGTTGCCACCAATGGAACATGGGACACTTCGTATGGTAAAAATTATACTATAAATCGGCAATATTGTACTGATATAACTTTGGATGGTTCTGACAATGTGACACTGCAAACGGATAAAGCTGGCGATTATACGTTTAATATCACCATCAATGGTTCTGGCAATCCTGTACTTAGTGTTGTATATCCTCCTGACACATGGCAATTGGCAGGCTTTAATGATTGGGGTCATCCAATAGATTTCGTTAATGGTTCATGCCAAGTCAATTTGACCGCTAAAACATATACTGAGGCTACCGATGCCGGTTTTAAGTTAATTAAGAATGGCACTACGTATTATGGCTGCAATGGAACCATGACTCGTTCAAGTTGTACAGATTGGACATTCTATGACGGCGTCAGCAATAACAACTGCGGTATTACGGCAGATGAGGCAGGTACTTATACCTTTACCATCAACACTTCCAGTGCTAATCCGCAATTGACTGTTACCTATCCTGTGGCTTCGTTGAAGTCTATTGCAGAAGTAATAGGTGCTACTACTAGTACGGAGAATACCCTAACTGTAACAATGAACAACTGGGTTATCACAGCAGTATCGGGCAATCAGGCTTATATTACTGATGGCACATTAAATGGTATGCTATGTTATCTTTCTGGTCATGGATTTACTGCCGGCGATCATCTGAGTGGTACGATAGAAGTGAAATCTAAGGTTTATAACCAACAGCCCGAATTTACTAGTCTTAAGAAAGGTATGACGGGATTGATAACAACCTCAGGTTCACTTCCAACACCAATTGAAGTTACAGATTTGGCAACAGTTAACCAAGTTGAGAATCAAGGTATATTGATCTCGTTCAAGAATGCTCCATATAATGCAAAGGGCTATTTTGAATATGATGAAGATGATAATTTCATTAATTATGAAGATAAGTTCAATACTGGTGTTGAACCACAAGGAGGCTCGAACTATGATGTTACTGGCTTAGTTTGTGCAACCTATTATTCTTCAAAGTTATATCTTAATGTCGCTCCATTGAAGGCTTCTGATATTCAAGAAGTTGTTGCTAAGTACGATGCAAGCTTTGATGCCAATGGTCATGGAACAGCTCCTGCTGCTCAAAGTCAAGTTTCTTCTGTAACTTTGGCAGCTATCACGGGTGTGACCGGTTGGACCAATGATTATTGGACTGCTGATGTTGCAGTTAAAGATGGTAGCAACAATACTCTTGCTGCCGGAACACATCTGAACAACGCAACCACCTATAAATTGACAGCCAATACAACATTTACTGCGCATTGGCAAGTTAATTTTCACACTTTGACTTGGGAATTGGATGGTGGCTCAACGACTTCCGGTTCCAGTGAGTACACTCACGGAACGGTTGAATATGGTGCAACGATTACTGCTCCGGCAGATCCGACAAAAGCAAATAAGAAATTTGCAGGTTGGATGCAGAATAGTGTAGTCGTTACTCCTGCAACCACCATGCCCGATAATAACTTGACCTACGTGGCTAAGTGGGTTGATATTACTTGGACGGATTATTTGACGGATTGCTCGGCACCGGATACTTGGTTCTTGTATATTGATGGGGAAATAGAAAAAAGTGGTGAGATGACTGCCAATTCCAAGACAGTTGAGTTAGTGGGTAATAGAAATTACGGATTCAAACTATATAAGAACGTTGAAGGAGATTCAGAAAATCAGATATGGTACACGGATGGTACTGGTGCACAAGACCCCGGTACAATAACGGTGGATAACTGCACTGGTTGGAACTTCAAGAATACAACGCCAGGTTCCGGTAACACCGGTATTAGAACGACTGCAACTGGTAACTACACATTCTCATTTGAGATAGTAGATGGTTATCCAAGAGTTTCAGTTACTTATCCAACGGCTTATCAAGTTTCTTATGAAGCTAATGGCGGTACCGGCACTATGAATCCAAGTGACTATTGTGCTGCTGGTGGAACGATTACCTTGGCAACAAATACTTTTGAAAAGACCGGTAATCACTTCAATGGTTGGGTGGCTAATGTAGATGTTAAGATAGGTGGAGCGACGGTAACAGCCGGAACGTTGATTGTTGATGGTGCTACAATACAAGACATCAATAGCAATATCACATTGACTGCTCAATGGGAAAAGAAAGTAACAGCTTTGACGATTAGTCAAGAATTTGGTATCGATGAAATAGTAGTAGGTGAAGACGTGCAACTGACATTGACCGTTACACCTAATGATGCAGAATATGGAACATCCTATACTTGGTACTCCAGCAACACTTCCACTATGGAGGTAAGTCAATCTGGCGTGGTAACCGGTGTTCAGGCGAATACGGGTGACTACATCTATGTAAGAAACAATGATGGTGTAGAAAGTAACCACTATGTAATCAACGTTAAATCTGCCGCTTGCGACACCTGGGGATTGCACATGTGGAATACAGAAAAAGGAACATCCCGTGACTTCTGCTTCACACAAGTAGGTTCTACTACCGAGTGGCGTACACAGCAAGTGACCTTGCCAAGTAATAGTGACAAAGAGCAATTGAAAGTGCTCTATGCCGGTAAGGATGGTTATTATACTGCACAATGGACAACACGTTGGGTTCCAACTGTCGGTTACCAACAAGGAAACTGCACTGATGCTTCTGATGGTAATCTCTATGCAGGTCAAGATGTGAAGGGTTATTTCCGTATTTGTGACGAATATACAGATCCGAACTACCATCTGGCATTCCAACCTGTTTATGCAGTTATGTATGGTGTAGAAAAACAGACTTGGCAGCAAGTTGAGTTTACGGATACAGAAATAGCCAATAACTTCTATACTGGCATTATTACTGTTCCGGAAGGATACGATTCCAATGTGGAGATTTATGCCGGTACAAGTAAGGCTTCGGGAGTGTTCTTCATTAACGGACGAAGCAGAACTGTCATGATGAACACTATTACCGGATTAACCGGTAGTGGCATGGCTGGTAAGGCTGGTAAATTCAAGATAAACGATAACTACTGCAACGAGAGTAACTTCAATTTGAGTTTCATTCGTTACTATCGTTTGCACTATAACTTAGATGGTGGTGAAGGAACAGGTGACTACACGGATAAGTTCGCATTACCAAGTGCAAGCGCAGAATTCACGTTAGAAACCGCTCCGACAAAGGATGGATTTACGTTCCGCGGATGGAGGGTATCGATTGGTGGTGGCGCAGCTACAACCAAGCAACCGGGTGAGAGTGTGCCACTGACCGAAGATGCAGTAGTAACTGCTATCTGGGCAGAGAACTACACGGTAACATACGATTTAGAGGGTTATAGCACTTCGTGCAGCAGTTCGACTGTTCACTACTGCGGTGAAGAGGTGACTGTTTGCCCGGCTCCGGAGGATAAGACCGGTTATACCTTTATGGGTTGGAACACCGACGATATTACCGGTTCGCCTGCTGATTTTGGCCCTGGTACAACATTTACGATGCCTTGCAAAGATGTAGTCTTCACGGCTGATTATCAGGCTGTTTCTTATGCAATTACGTACGAGGGCTTGGAAGGTGCAACTAACCCCAACCCGACGAATTATACGATTGAGAGTGCATTTGATTTTGTTGCTCCGGGTACTCGTACCGGTTATACCTTCACAGGTTGGACGGAGAATGGTAATCCTATTACCGGAATTGTTGCTGGTACAACCGGCATTAAGACGATTACGGCTAACTGGAGTCTGAACAGCCATAACGTAACCTTTAACGCTAATGGTCATGGAACAGCTCCTGACGGATATACGGGAATTAGTTATGGTGTATTGATTACCGAACCGACCGCTCCGGCTGATGTAGAAGAAGGTGGAAATGTTTATACCTTCATTGGTTGGTACAAAGAGAATACATGCGATAATGCATGGAACTTCGCAACGGATGTAATGCCGGATAATAACTTGACGCTGTATGCTAAGTGGTCAGGTGTAACGTACGAAGACTATCGTACGCACTGCTGTACGCCGTTGCCTGCTCCAGAAACACGCGATGCAAGCAATATCCACATGACAACGGCTACGTTGAGTTGGAATGAAGTTAGTGGCAACAATGGTTACCAAGTAAGTGCAGACCAAGTAAATTGGGAGAATGTACTGAGTGGTACAAGTCACAACTTGACCGGTTTGACAGCAGGTACACCTTATACATATTACGTACGCGCGAAAGGTGATAATGATGCGTATTGCCAATATGGTACAGCGGCTTCGATTGGGTTCACAACCAAGGCTGCTCTGCATATTACCTATAAGGCTAATGGCGGAACAGGTGCAGATGTAGTAAGTGACGACATCGAAGAAGGCGCTTCGGCTACAGTAGCCGCCAATACCTTCACCGCTCCGACCGGTATGACCTTCAACGGCTGGAATACCGCTACTGATGGTACCGGTACTGCTTACGCCGTAGGTGCAACCATCAATCCGCTGAATGCAGATTTGACTCTGTATGCACAGTGGATAGGTGCAACGTTTAATGTAACATACGATTTTGCCGATGGTACAGGCGATTGCGAAAATACAACGGCTACGTATAACTCTACGTTCACTATCTGCTCGACTATTCCAACTAAGGGCACAAATGCCTTCACGGGATGGTTACGTTCAGATAATTCTGAGATTTATCAACCGGGTGCAACCTTCACGATGCCGGCAAGCAATGTAACGCTGACCGCACAATGGGCTGAATCCTACACAGTAACGTACGTTATCAAGAATGTAGAAGTTAGTGGTCCTAATCCTGCCGGAGATGTTTATGTGGCACAAGGTCAACCGACCACCTTGCCAGACTTTGAGTTCAATTGCAGTCTGTACAACCAATTCATCGGTTGGGTAAGTGCAGAGGTGGCTAAGTCAGAGGAGAAGATTGCTTGTCCTAACATAGTAGGTAAACCGGGTGATTCGTTCACTCCGACCGGAAATATCACACTGTACGCGTTGTTCGGTCACGATGCCGAGAACCTCGGTTGGGTTAAACAGACGACGATTAGTAGTGGTAAGTATATAATGGCTACAGGAACAACTGTGATGACAGGATTTGATGCTGCACAAAAGTCAACTATTAATAATGGTTCTTGCACAAATGTTGATGAATCCTCCACAGGAGTTTATAATCCTACAACAGTTGAATCTGCAATCCAAGTACAAGCTATATTAGGTACCGGTGGCAATGCTGGTAAATTCGCTCTACAATATGGCGATTACTATATTGTTCCAGATGGTGGTTATCTCAATTACAATGTAACTGATGTAGCCAATGCTTATACATGGAAACTGACTGATGGTAGTCAAGTGAGTGATAAGGATTGCGCTGCAGGTGTTCTCCAAAATGCAGGAAGCACAACCTATATCTGTCAAAAGAATAGTAGCCAAGCTAAATACAAGATGTATACTAATACCCAAGGTGCAACAAATTGTGTTTACCTCTACAAGTTGATTAACGAGGGTTATTACACCACGAGTCCGACATGTGAGATACCGACTTCTGTAACGGTTACTTACCATAAGAACACCGAAGATGAGGTAACGATGTGCGAGGATGCAGAGTTGCATTTCACCACTTATCCGTATTTGACAGAGGCTTACACGCTGTGCGCTGCGGCTGATGTAGTTTGTGAGGGTTATGTACTTCGCACATGGAACACCGCTGCTAACGGCACCGGTAAGGATTACACTCCTGGTACGGTATTTACTGAGTTAGGTAATAACCTGAACTTGTACGCACAATGGGATCGCGTTTATACGGTAACGTTCCACGATAAGTATGGTTCGGCAGAGGCAACAACTACTAAAGTTACTCAAGCATCGTTAGGAAGTACGATTAATGTGCCAAGTGCAGCATTGGATGATGACTGTATCTCCTTTGTTGGTTGGACATCTGAGTCCACTGTACAAAGTGGTAATCCTGTTCAACCAGCTATCGTGATTGCAGCAGGCACTGGTACTTACACTCCAGAGGAGGATATGCACTTATATGCTATCTATAGTAAAGAAGGTAGTGCACTTGACTTTGCTCCTGCTACCGAAGGTGTTCGTTCGTTCTACTTGGCTAACACAGCATTGACTGCATACGCCACCGGAACAATTGGTACATCATCTACAGGAAATAAGTTCTCAAGCGAAGCAACGGCAGACAATGCAACGCCAATCTTTATTGATTATCAAACGAGTCACGTAGGCAACTACAAATACACGATTCGTACGGCAAATGGTTATTTGGCTCCTGCTACGGGTGGTACAGCAGCTAACTTTATGAGTCAGGCTGAGCCTTACTATTGGAATATAGTTAGCGGTTCGGATGGAGGATACAATATTACGGCAAGTAATTCTACCACTCGTCAGATATCTTATTCTGATCAGTATTTTGGATTCTATACATATTTAACCTCTGTTAAGTTAGTTCCTTGTGCAGCTTCTACGTTCTGGTCCAACCCGACCTGCGCTGAGTTTGTAACGATTACGTTCCAAACCGTAGGTGATATAACGATTAACTGGACTGGTAGTCGTGGAACGGCAGAAGATTATAAAGATTTGCCAATCAACACATCTATAACGCAATGGCCGACGGCACAATATGAAGGTTGGACGTTTGCCGGTTGGAGTAAAGTGGATTATAGTAATTCGTCTAAGTACGCAGGTAGTTTTGCAGAAGATACCAAGAATGGTACTATACAACCAGACCAAAGTGATGGTTTGTATGCAAACGAGAATGCAATGCTGGAGTTGATTGCAAATAACAACTACAACATGTATCCTATCTTTACGAAAGTACACGAGTCAACTGAGTTTGATGAAGCCATTGGAGGTGATTACTTAATCTACTTCAGAGGCGAAGGTACCCGCTATAAAGATGACTATACCAAGTTCGATAACGAGTATCTGCGCGTATATGCAACTGACTATTCTGGTTCTGCTTATCATTCTACCTCCAGTTGCGCAGAGGCTTATACGTTTACGTTTGTTAAACGTGCAGATGGCAACTGGGATATCAAGCGTGGTACGAATTACTTGTGCAACACGAATGACAATGACATTTATGAGCAAGCCAGTTTACCAGACTACGGTTGGACGATGACGAAACAAATTAATGGCTCGTATATTATCCATTATTTAGGTAATACTGACGAAAGGAAGTATATCCGTGTATTGGATCTTGGAAGTGGTCCGATTACCAATAGCACCTTCAAGTGCTATAGTCAAGACCAAGAGCACTCGGGTATGTATATGCCAGTCTATATTGGTTCGTGCGTAGAGCGTCAATACTCGTCTGAGCCGAGCAACAAACCTACCTTGGAGATGGCCGGTGCTGTTTATACGACTTCTACTAATGGTCAGAATGTTCGTTCTGCAACGGGTTATACGATTAAGGGTAGCTTCCTGAAGGCTAATACCGAGATTAGTTTGACCGATGCTTCGGGTAATGCTATTGCCGGTCTATCTATTGTTGGCAGTGATGGCAAGGCTATCAAGGCTGATGCTAATGGAATGTTGGCAGAGACTACGGCATACGTAGTTTACACTCCGACTGAGACGACCGATGGTATTGAGAATAGAGAGATTTGCGTAAGTGCTCTTGATCGTTCAGACGTTGCTATTACCAGTGAGGCTAAGAGTATCAATAATATCCACTTGCGTCACTTGCCTGCTAAGTTCTTGATTGCACAAAAAGTAGGTGCTGACTGGTATGCTCTGCCCAATGACATGACTGCCAGCATGAGTAATCCTGCAGCCGCTAAGTTGCTGTCCGTTAACGAGGCAACGGGTACGGCTACTATCTACTCGGATGTAGAGAATATCTACGCATACACGCTGTTAGCAGGTAAAGCAAGTACCGCTAATATGGTATTTAATAGTCAGGCAGAAGGTAAGACCGGTTCTGCATTGCGTTCAAGCACTACTGAATCGGAAACGACGATGGGCTTGTATGCAACGAGTTCATGGAAGTCAACTACCCCTGCGTACGAGTTTACTCCGGCTACGGAAGACCTGAAGGATTACACGTTGACGAATGCTTTACAGAATGCCGACTTGGGTATTGCTGACGGCAATTGGGTAATCAGTGGAGACCAGACGGTTCGCTTCTTTGCAATTGATCAACAGACACCTGTTAATCTGACGCTGAGTGGCAATGTAGCATTGACTTCGGCTAATAATATAGAGGTTTATGGTAATCAAACCAGCAACCTATTGACTATCAGCGCTAACTACACCAACGTAGCTAAGTTGAGATATACTTACAACGATGGTACGAGTGATGTGGCTGTAAGTAACAGCGTCTTCCGTCTGAATTACTACGAATTCCCAGACCAGACCAATTACAATAAGGCTGATGCTACAACAGCTAATCATAGAATTGACGTAAGTACGTTGACCGGTGAAGTGGATCAGACCTTCTCGGTAAGCTTGAAGCCGAAGGCAGCTAATACGATGTATAACTACACGCTCACTATTGCTGCATTGGATGCAAGTGACAATGTGATGGAGGAAAAACAGATTACCTTGAAGGGTCGTAGCCTGCCAGAGCCATTTGTGATTGCGATGAAGAATACGAACGACAACAAGTGGTATGCTCTGCCGAATGATTTGGCAACCAGCACGTCAGGAAGTTCATCTACGAAGGCTCCGTTGTTGATTAGCGTGGATAACACCACTGCTCCGACGAAGGCTCTGATGGCTCCGAAGAACACATTGTATAAGGGTGATAGTCGTTATGAGGCCACTGAGCACCGCAACGCTATTCGATTCTTGAGAGCAGATGCAACAAACAAAGCTTGGATTACAACCAGTAGCACGTCACTACTCTATATGCCGGATAATAATTCAGACAACCAGCAATTCAACCTGTTGAGTAGCGACTTGGCTAAATACACCATTACACAGGATGGCGCTACCAAGACTATCGCCATGGATG
>JAGHRV010000017.1 GCA_018066175.1 Candidatus Colicola equi
AGTAAGCGTGAAGAGACCTTCCTCTGTCCATTCACCAAAGTACATCGTATCGCACAAAGCATAGTTGGCTGTCTGGTTCCATACGTTCGTACCTTCACCCCAGATAATCTCTGTAGCACCGGTAGCACAACGTACTAATACAACGCTATCTACTGTCTCTAAAATATTGGCGGTATAAAGAGCTTCTTCACCCTTCTGGGTCATCTTAACGGTCTCAGAGGAACCATCTTTGCCCCAAGTGATGGCAAACATAGCAGGATTACTGTCTGCTGCTTCACCGGCTACAAAGACAAACTCTTTGCGAGCGGCAGGAGCAGCACATGCAGCAAAACCATAACCTTCGCCATCGTAATGAAGAACGATATCGGTGGTCTCACCAAATGCCTCGTTAGCCATGTTCGCACCATTCAGTTGAACTTGAACCTTCCAGTCGGCATCCTTACCGAAACGAAGTTTGAACTCAGTGCCTTCCTCAACGTCTCTGATTTCAGCATGCCAAAATGTGTTGAAATCCTCATCCCACAACATCTCCATCCAGATACCATTGCTCCAATCGTCAAAGCCACCCATTACGCGTACGCTGTCAGCATATTTTTCGATTTCGGCGCAGAACTCGGGCAAGTAAGCGGTAATGGTGTAATCGTGTTTGGGTTTTTCAACAGCACCACCATAAACACTCCACTCGCCGTCGCAACCCGGGTCGCCCCAAACAGCAGTGGTAGACGTAATGGTGAACAAATTCTTACCATCGGTAGGGATGGTCAAGTTTTTCGTCTTTGCTCCCCAATTCAAATCACCTACATCGGAAGGATTAACACGGGTAAAAATAACATTTTGTACTTTGGTGACGTCAAGGTCGATGTACCATGTGTCAGCCTCGCCCTTCACAGGGGTCATGCGAACGCCGGGCCAAGTGGTTCCGGGACCGGGTGTTCCCCAAGAGTGACAACCAACAGCAGCACCAGCCTCTGTCCACCAACCTTGCGACATCTTACAATAGATGCGCGTGGTTTCTGCGTTAAGAGTCATAATGCTCATTAGCGCAACCATGATGAATGAAAATAACTTTTTCATTTGTTAGTTTTTTTTGTTAATAATTATTGTTAATTAAGATAGTTAAGTTACTTAACTTCACCACCTAATATGTTAACGAACGTATTGCCATGCTTGATAACGATTTGATTACCATACATGATTTTGCGAGCAGTACTTTGGGTTACGATTTCAGGCAGAGCCGTGGTAGCATAGAAACTCCAATTGCCCTCGGAATTTCCACCATCGGGACCCCAACCAGTGATGTTGAATTGGTTTTCACCGCTTTCCAGTAACCAAAGGTCACCCGTTTGATTCCACTTCTTTTCCCAATCAGGAGCCTCTGCGTCAGCATTCAAACGAACAAAAATAACTTTGTTGCTGGACTCTGCGATTTCTGCAGAATAAATTCCATCAGCACCTTTGGTCATAAAAGCAGACCATTGACCTTGATTGTCATCTTGCCAATGCCAAATAGCAAACTTAGCATCCGCTTGATCCCATAACTCTGAACCTCCTGTATTGAGGTACAACGTTTTTGCATTCATTGCCACTATGCTCATTAGAGATAGTGCCACAATAGAAAAGATTTTTTTCATAAGCATTAAAATTGTTTGTTAATAATTATTGTTTGTGTTTACGTGTATGCGCGTGTGCGCAATACCTTATTATATTTATTTTATCTGTCGTCCAAAGATATCGTAGTAATGTCCATTCGCCTCAATGCGCAATTGCCCATTATAAAGCATCTTGCGAGTATGTACGGCCGTAGCTTGTGGTATATCCTCCAAGCCAACAGGACCATCACCGGTGTAATATACAGCGTATGTCTCACTCTTGACCGCAATCTTATATCCCTGTGGCACAGGTTCCGAAGCAGCGGCAGTTCCTAAGTAGAGAATGATGTCGCCATACTTGCCATAGATGGTGGCTTTGTAGTAACCGCTACCAGCTTCATCATCCACTTTACTTTCGCTATGCACACCTGCTGCTTTACGAGCATTGATGATTTTCTTTATTTCATCTTTGTAAGTTACCCAATGCGGGTAGAAAACGCAAGGAATACCAGGCATGGTAAGCAGGAACGCATTGCAACGCATGATAAGAGGTCTATCTTTAATACTGCTTCCGTCTGATTTGCCGGCTACGTCGGTATTATTGCCTGCTCCACGATTGAAGGTGTCGTGATTGTCAATAAAAGTAACAGCATACTTGCTATAACCAATCGAACGCAGCCCTTCTTGCTTGAGTTTGGAGTAGTTCTTGGAATAGATACCATCGCGGAAGACGCTATACATGGCGCTAAAGTCAAAGACCATCGTGTTGCGCTGTGCTTGTTCAATGGCATTTTTAAGTGTATTCTTGTTGCCATCAAAACATTCCAACACACTGATGTATGGCTTAGCGGCTAAGTTATAGTCGCTGAAATGCTTGCGAGCATATCCCAAAGCTACATCATAGCGGAATCCGTCATAACCTTTGTCCAACATCCATTGCAAATAGGCTTTGCACATCGCTTGCACATCTTTGTTCTGATGATCCCAATCGCGTGCTCCATCCCAGTTGTCGCCATCATCGTCATGGGCAGTCTGAGCAGAACATTGGTAACAAGCTCCTGCACTTGGAGTGGTATTCACTTCATCGTTGGCAGTAATCCATTTACTGGTTGGTTGGAACTTACCAAATCGTCCAAAGTCCAAGGAGTAGAAATTGCACCAAGTGCTCTTGCTATAGCAGTGGTTGATGACGATGTCAGCAATCACCTTAGTTCCGTTATTATGCAGCGCATTGATTAACTTAAGCAACTCCGTGCTTGTTCCTAATGCACTATTCTGATTGCTATACTGATAGGGGTGATATCCCAATCCACCGGTGCTGTATGCTGATGGAGGCAACCAAACGAAGTCAAAATAGGAACCTAATTCTTCTGCTTGTGCCGTCAAAGTGGTCCATTTAGTATTGCCATAGCCCATGTCTTTTTGACTGTCCCAATAGAAAGCTTGCAGCATCACTCCTTCGCATTCGGCAGGAACACCTACGCCTCCTACAGGAGGAACATATTCTTCTATCTCGGCAATTGACGCAAAGGGCATTTCGTTGTACCAATAGGGAGTGGCTGCTACTAAGGAGAGGTCTGACGTTTGGCAACTATTGCTGCCGCAGTTGAAGATAATCTTCTTATATGTTCCTGCGTCAATTGAATAGACATCTCCCTTGGTGCATGTGATGCCGGTCTCCTTGGTCATCGCCTTGCCGGGCCATGACATGCTGGCACCATTGTCCCACATATAGGCCTTGACGGTGGTCCACTTGGGCGAATTGATAAAGTAAACCTTGGCGGCCGATACATGAACGGCTACCAAAGCAATACTTATGATAAGGAGCAGTTTACGCATAACTTACTTTATCTTTCGTCCAAAGAGGTCGTAGTACATACCCTCTCTAACTACGATGATGCGATCGTTAATGAGTAATTTGCAACGATTGGGGATGGTAGTACTGATGGCGTTAAACACTTGCTCTAAGCCTGTGATGACACCGGTACATGTTTCGTCGGCTACTGCTTTGCGGCAGTCGTTGTTCCATACATAACAAGTGTTTTCTACAAGATAAATATCTTGTGTTTGTGTTTTGTTACTACCAATATTAAAGATTACATATATATCCTTAATATCTTCAGGGAAGGTATAGTAATACACACTATCCGTCAAACCTGTTTCAGGATTGATTTGAGTCTCAAATGTAGTCCATTTCAGGCCGGGCCATACTTTGCTGCTTGCTTTCCCGTCTAAAGCATATGGTGTATCTTTGAATTTTGAACCTACTTTAACTCGGGTGAAAGCATAGAGGCATATATTGCCCCAATCATGTGGTTTGATGAAACGAACCGTCATGGCACCTTCTTGTGGCGCTTTGTAGGTGTAATCTCGGATTGTCGTATCGGAATACTCTTTAGTGTTCAAGTCAAACGCATAGGCTTGAACGTGAGAAGACTCATGCAGAACAATCGTAACAGAGTCAGTAGCAGGATTAGCGCACTTGCCGGGATCGGTTCCGTCAGTTGTGTAATAGATGGTGGCACCTTTGCGACCTACAACAGATAATTTGATTACTTGCCCGTCCTCTAAACTACGGAAGTAGCCGGACTCAGGACTAACTTCAACATCAAAATCAGGATCTAAATCAATAGGCCCGTCAAGTTTGAGCTCATGCTTTTCTTCGCTCTCAAACCCTGTTTCCCAAGTATAATAAGCATCATAATCGGCTAATAAGTCATTGCTTCGTATGTTGAGCTGTCCGCATTTATCGCCGGAACTGATGCAGAAATGTACACTATCCAACGATAGGTCAAATTCGTATGAATACCATCCTTCCATATCACGATAGATACGTTGGCCGGGGTATGCTCCTATAATATTAGTGGAAGTGGGGTTACCAACACTATCTACACCGGGTAGCCATGCATAGTAATAAACTTCGTCCCAAATATCAGGCTTTTGGAAATGCACTTGAATTCCTCGTTTTAGTGGCTCACGATAGGTGTAGGTAAACGTGTATACATTAGATTGCACCTCACCAACCTTGGCATAAGCTTTAAGTGTGGTTGTTTGGGTAAAGGTAAGAGAATCTGTGTAAACTTGGTAGTTAGCCAAAGGAGCATTGGGGTCGGTGGAGTAGTAAATCGTTCCGGATCCGGTACCTCCTACAGTAGTCATTCCAACTTTGATACCTGCTAGGGAATCTTCAAAACTGCATTCGGGAGTAGCAATGATACGGGGAGCAACATCATGATTGCGAGTTACCCATAAAGCATAACCGGTTCCGGAGGCCATTTTTTCATAGTGGTTATCGGCTAACCATTTATTGTCTCCTGTCGCCTCTTGAATGGTCTTGTCTCCTAATGTGATAATCAGATAACCATTCAAACCCACTACAGTAGCTTTGTATCCGCTACCACTTACTTCTTCTTCCTTCACTTCACTCTCGCTATGTACGCCTGCTACGCGGCGAGCATTAATCATTGCATCAATTTCCTTTTGATATTTAACCCAATGTGTGTACAATACACAAGGAACACCGGGCATAGAGAGTAACCATGCGTTAGCTTGTAATAGACGAGTCTTCATGCCATCAGAGAGAGACTTGCCATAGCCACCAAATTCGTTGTCGTCACGCAGGAAGGTGTCGTGGTTATCAATGAATGTTACGGCATTACGTTGGTATCCTGTCTGAATAAGACCAACAGCATCTCCCCAGTCCATTTTGCCATTTACTTCGCAGTGCTCAAAGTTACCTTGAGCAATACCACCATTAAAGACATAGTATTTGTTTTGGAAGTCAAATGCTGCGATGTCTTTTCTACCTTCGTCAATATGCCATTTAATTTCATTATTCCCTTTCCAGCACTCCATTACGGCAAATTCAGGATGAGAAGCATTGTTGTAGTTCCACATATGCCAGTTGTTGAATCCGTCGCCTTTGTCATAACGCCATCCATCATAGCCAATAACATTTTTGAGCCATTGGAGATAGGCCTTGAACATCTCTTGCACTTTAGGCATGTCGTGACTCCAGTCGCGTGCGCCTTCCCAGTTTTCACCATCATCGGGATTGCCGGTTGCCGTTCCCCAGCATTTCCCTGCTAATGTGTCGGCTTTGTTTTCCGGCCAGTTCATTTCATCGGTATTGCATATCCATGAACCATCGGGCTCAAAGATACCATATTCGGCAAAGTTTTGCACAGAGAAATCGCACCAACTTCCCATTGCTTCAATATGGTTGATAACGACATCTGCAATAACTTTAGTCCCTACATTATGAAAGGTTCTAATTAAATTTTGTAAGTCTGCACGAGATCCCCAATCCGAGTTTTGGTTAGAGAATTGTCTGGGGTGATAACCGGTACCGGAGGCTAGTGCTGATGGTGGTAACCAGATCATATCAAAACTTGCTCCTATCTGCCCTGCTTTCTTTTGTAAGGTAGTCCATCGAGTATCTCCATATTCTAATGTACCTGGGTGGCTTTCATCTACCTCGTAGGAATCATAGAAGAAACCTTGTAACATGATATCCGTGCATTGAGCAGGTACAGATCCAGTCCATGATTTTACAAATGGAACGGAACTCTCCAGTTGAATCTTATTGTTTGCGAATGTGATAGTAATGGTGGCTGTTGCATCGATGGTGAATACCACGTTGCCATCCGCATCAGAAACATAACCTTTTGTGCTGGTAGTGGCATCTACTGCAGCATAACCCCAGTTGCGATCCCATGTTCCGTCAGTAATCTTAAAAGCATACTGACCGGCTGGAACATTGTTAAATGTGATGGTGTTGTTTTCCATCTTACATCCGTCCTCGTCCCAACTGAGTCCGCAGCACCAAGGATTACCTTCTATACCATTACCGGCGATATAAGCCTCGACAGGTTTAGGCGCAGGAGCCGTGCCCCACGTTCCTGTAGATTTTGCTCCTTCTCCTTGTCCCCAACCGGTGATAGTGTACATGTTTTTGGTAGAGAGAGATAAATCCTCCGTTTGATTCCATACTTTGTTCCAATCTGGAGCAGATGCATCACTATTAATACGAGCAAAAATGACATGATCAGCATTGTCTGAAATAGTGGTTACAAAGATGTCTCCATCATATTGACTCATAAAAGCAGACCATGTGCCATTACCGGAGCCTGTCCAACTCCAAATGGCGAACTTTGCACCGGCTTGATTCCATAATGAACTACCGCCAGTATTTAAATACAAGTCTTTAGCAGATATGACTGCAGTACTAATAAGTGTTAATAAAACGAATAATGTTTTTTTCATATAAAATAACGTTTATGTATGTGCGCACACGAAATCAACGCACAAAGGTACAAAAAAATCTTCATGCGTGCAAATTTTTTGCTAAAAAAATAGCATTTTTAATCTCTTTTAGTGATTTTATTAATAATCACATTGTTATCAATCACTTGAAATTCTACCAAATAATTTTGGTAATCTAATTTATAAATGCGGTCATCATCTTGATAGGCAGGTCGTGGATCTTGACGAAGTACTTCCACCAAGTCCTCAAGTACCTTAACAGACAAAGCATAGTCTTTGGTGGCTTCAGCAAAGCCATTGCTGGCATCCGGATGCGCATCTGAAAAGGATAAATAAGGTTTAATGTCATAAATGGGAGTGCCGTCTAACAAGTCCGCTCCGGATACGATAAGATCGCCATCTTCAATGCGCAACAGTCGCACACTACTAAGCCCTAAATGGTTAGGTCGATATGGCGAACGCGTGGCAAAGACGCCCATGCGTGTATTTCCTCCTAAACGCGGAGGACGAACGGTCGCACTCCAGTCTTTGGCCTCCGTAAAACCCCATATTAACCAAAGGTGAGAATAATCTTCAATGCCACGAATCATATTGGAATCTCGAAATTCAGGTTCAAAGACAATGCGAGTTTCTATATGACTTTCTTCACGAGATTGACGAGGGATACCGAACTTGTCGGAAAAGCCATTATGGGCGACGGCGATAACTTGTAATTCTGCCATTGGATGGGGTGGTATTTGTGCTGTTTTATCAAATTTTGCTGCAAAATTACACTTTTTTTGGAAAAAATGCAAAAAAAATTTGTGTATATCAAAAAAATGTTGTACTTTTGCAGTCGCTTTTCGCGAAAAGTGGACGGTACCTTAGCTCAGGTGGTAGAGCAATGGACTGAAAATCCATGTGTCCTTGGTTCAACTCCAAGAGGTACCACTAAGGAAAAAGAGTTACAGAAGTGACTCTTTTTTGTGTTTATTAGAGTAGTCCAAATGCTTATGATTCAAGTATTTTAGATAACAGATTGATGGCTCCGGCAATGGTTTTGACTTGCGCAATAGTGGCATAGCGTTTGCCGGTTGGTTTGCCTAATTTATCTACATCCTCTTTCATCGTGCAACGCTCGCCGCGTGAGTAGATATAGGATATGATTTGACCGAACTCTTTACTCTGCCAATAATGCTCATTATGCATAACGAAATAGATGGTCATTCGTTCTCCCTTAAGGTAGATTTTTTCAATGCCTAATCGGCAGCATATCCAGCGCAGACGCACTACGTTCATCAGTTCTTCTGCTTCCTCTGGAATGGGACCAAAACGGTCAATGAGACGTTTCTTATATTCGGCCAGTTCGTCCTCGTTATGCAGTCCGTCTAATTCACGATAAAGGGTGATACGTTCGGATATGTTTTCGATGTATGTGGCAGGAAAACTTAGGGGCAAATCGGACTCAAGTTGGCTATCCGAACACCATGCCGAATGGGGCGTCGCAAATTGAGATTTAAGAAGGTCTTTATTGGCGATGTTGTTATCCTCGAATAGTTCTTCCTTAAGTTCTTCAACGGCTTCGTTAAGCACTTTTTGATAGGTGTCATATCCCAAGTCGGCAATAAAACCGGATTGTTCAGCACCCAAAAGATTACCTGCACCACGGATGTCTAAATCTTGCATAGCAAGGTTGAATCCACTTCCTAATTCAGAGAAAGTAGAAATGGCATCCAATCTCCGTCTTGCATCTTCGGTCAGCAGTTCTCGCTCCGGTGCAACCAAGTAGCAATAGGCTTTTCGATTGCTGCGGCCTACACGTCCACGTAGTTGGTGCAAATCTGCTAAACCATAATGCTGTGCTGAAAAAATAATCATGGTGTTGACGTTGGGGATATCTACACCGGATTCTATGATGGTGGTAGAGATAAGGATGTCATAGTCGTAGTTGATAAACGCTTCCAAACGTTCTTCCATTTCGTCGGTTGGCATTTGTCCATGTGCTACCACAATACGTGCCTCCGGGCAAAGTCGGTGTATCTTGTGCTCAATACGTTCCAACATCTCAATGCGGTTATTAACCACAAAGACCTGCCCATTGCGAGAAAGTTCGATATCTATCGCCTCTTTAATAATGTCCTCGTCTTCGTTGTTGATGATTTCGGTTTGAATGGGGTAACGGTTTTGAGGTGGTGTGGTCATCACACTCAGGTCACGAGCTCCCAAGAGACTAAACTGAAGCGTGCGAGGGATAGGTGTGGCAGTGAGGGTTAGCACATCTACGTTCGTGCGCAGAGATTTGAGCTTTTCCTTAACGGTTACACCAAATTTTTGCTCTTCATCTATGATGAGCAGCCCCAAATCATGCCAAACAACGGATTTGCCAACTAATTTATGTGTGCCGATTAGAATGTCTATTTTTCCTTTGGCGAGGTCTGCCAAAATGGCTTTGGTCTGTTGTGCCGATTTTGCGCGACTTAGGTACTCTATGCGAACGGGGAAGTTCTGGAACCGCTCTTTGAATGTCTGATAATGCTGCAAAGCAAGTACTGTGGTAGGCACCAGCACTGCCACTTGCTTGCCATCGGTGGCAGCCTTAAAAGCAGCACGCATGGCAATCTCGGTTTTACCGAATCCTACATCACCGCAGATGAGACGATCCATCGGCATAGGTGACTCCATGTCTCGCTTTACGTCAATAGTAGCTTTGGCTTGATCGGGCGTATCTTCATAAAGGAAGGAAGCTTCCAATTCATGCTGCATATACCCATCCGGCGTATAGGCAAATCCTTGCTGTCGCTTGCGCGTCGCGTATAATTGTATAAGGTCGCGAGCAATGTCTTTGACCTTGTCTTTGGTGCGTTCTTTTAGTCGCTCCCATGCGCCGGAACCAATACGTGAGATGGTGGGGGCAGAACCTTCGCGTCCCTTGTATTTGCTGATTCGATGCAGGTTATGAATACTGACAAAAATAGTGTCTCCATCGCGATAGGTCAGTTTAATCATCTCCTGCGGCTTGCCATTAACTAATGTAGTCACCAAGCCTCCAAATTGACCTATGCCATGGTCGCTATGCACGACGTAATCTCCCAGCCGTAGTTGATTGATTTCCTTGAGGGTAACGATAGCCTTGCCTCGGCGAGCATTTTCGCTGCGCAGACTAACACGATGATAACGCTCAAAAATCTCGTGGTCGGTATAGCAACAAACCTTGGCATCGTTGTCTATCCAACCGGCGTGAAGAGTGTGAGAAACAGGAATGAAAGGTGTTGACTCAAAAATAGCAGCTAGTCGATCGGTTTGCTTCTTTTGGTCGGCTAAGATATAAATCTTATACCCATCCGTGATGTGCTGTTGGATATCTTCGCCGAGTATGTCAAAATTCTTGTTGAAAGTAGGTTGGGGCAGGGTATTGAAATGAATTTCGTCAAAAGGTGTAAAGAACGATTTGTCTCGAATTTCAATCGTGGAAGATTGGTTGAGAGAACGTAAGATAGTGGACTCGTTCATCTTAAAATTCACCAATGCCCAATCGTTACTAATCCACAAAGTATGGGCGGGTAGATAGGATGTGAGGTCGGCCGTTTGTGTGTTTGTCTCTTGACTCTCAACGCCGGCTATCTCAATGGTAGCGACCTTGTCTTGACTAAGTTGGGTTTCTAAATCAAAGGTCCGAATAGAATCTATCTCGTCTCCGAAAAAGTCTAGGCGGTATGGGTCTTCATGACTGAAACTATACACATCCACAATACCTCCGCGAATGGCAAATTGACCTGGCTCATACACAAAATCTACCTTGGTAAATTGCAACTCCAATAATGCACTCTCCAAATCGCTAATTTGCATGTGCTCTCCTGTCCGCAAAGTGCGTGTAGAACGTTGAAAAGACTCCTTGGCAGGAACGGATTCCAATAATGCCTCCGGGTAGGTGATGATTACTGCTGATTGTTCAGTATTGAGTGAGGAAAGACGACTAAGCACTTCGGTGCGCTGGATGGCCATCGCTTCATCTATCCCTTGTCGGCGACGGCGAGAAGTAGGGAAGAAAAACGTGCGAGCAGTATCTTCAGGAGAGGCACTGTTATCTAATTGCCGCAAATCTGAAAACATATACTGAGCTTCGTCGGCATTGTCCATTACAATCATAGTGCAACCGCAAGGATGCGAGAGGCCCTCTATCACTATGGAACGCGCCGAGGCATACAAACCCGACAAAAGCAGATGTTTTTGCTTCTGTAATCGCTGCGTAGCTACATGGATATTCGGATGTCGCTTAAGCAGTTCGTATAAGTCTTCTATGCCCATTGCCTATATTTCTGCAAAAAAGCGATACAAAAGTACAAATAAAAATTGGAATTGCAAAGAAAAAAGGAAAAACAACAATATTTTATAAAAATATTTGTTTATATCAGAAAAAAATACTATCTTTGCACACAAATTAGGTATTTCGCGCTTGTGCGAACGAAAAATTGCTAAAAAATCAGTATGTTTATGAAGAAACATTTACTATTAATTGCACTATTGGGAATAGGAAGTGCAACGATGTGGGCAGGTCCGATTGACCGCACTCAATTAGAAGGACTTAAAGGAGATGAAATCCTGCAAAAACTACACACCATGATTAAGGACCATGAGGTGCTTGATTATGACGATGTTCGCGCTGATAAAGCGAGAGTGGATGTGGTTAGTAACAAAGTGGTAGATATGTATAGTTCTTGCCAATTTAGTCCTTATGATGATTATTGTAGGAATAGAACGGATTATGTAGATTGTGACTGTTTCAATCGTGAACATGCATTGCCTAAAGCATGGTGGGGTGGAGACAAAACGGTTCCAATGTACACGGACTTGCATCATGTGATTCCAACAGATTTTGAGGCGAATACGCAACGGCAAGATTATCCGTATGGCGAAGTTAGTTCGCAGACCTGGACTAATGGCGTAAGTAAGTTTGGAACAACAAATTCCTTCCCATCAGTGAAGAATGCCCGGGCTTTTGAACCAGCCGATGAATACAAAGGTGACATAGCTCGTATCTATTTCTATATGCTGACCTGTTATTTGGATTACCAGTTCAATCAAAATACAAATTCTAAGATTGTATTTGGATATAGTAGTGTAAAAAAACAATCTAAGTTTACTTCGGCCGCCCAAGATTTATTCCTTAAATGGGCTCGCAACGATGCGGTTAGTTCCAAGGAGACCACTCGCAACGACAAGGTGGAGGCCAAGCAGGGGAATCGTAATCCGTTTGTTGATTATCCTGAACTGGTGGAGTATATTTGGGGTAATAAGAAGACTATTCCTTATTCCATAGAAACCGATTTGTTTGAACAAAAAATTGAGCAAGCCGCTCAACGTAAAGTGGTTATTGATGGCCGTTTGTATATCAAGGCAGAGGGCGCACTATACGATATAATGGGCAATAAAGTTGCAAATTTCTAATCAATCATGAAAAACACTATTCTTTTCTGCTTGTTGCTGCTGTCTGCAGCTGTTATGGCAGAATCAATGCCTCAAGGGTATTACGACCAAATCAATGGCAAGTCGGATGCTACCCTGAAAGGAACCTTAAAATCTATTATTCGTGACCACACTGTCGTTCCATACGGTGACGGTTCGTGGGAAGTTTTTTACTATGCCGATCGTGATACCGTAACCGGCTTGTGCATGGATATGTATTGCGATGATTGGAAACCATTGAATAGTCCCGGCGACAAGGCTTCCGGTTGCAATGTTGAACACTCATTCGCTAAATCTTGGTGGGGTGGAGCAGAGAATGATGCATATAAAGATTGCTATCACCTCAATCCTTCTAACTCAACAGCCAATGGTTCGCGCAGTAATTATCCATTAGGTGTGCCGGTGAAGGATTTTAAAGACCCATCCGTAACAGGTTCGCTTAGAGTGGGCAAACGCACGCATGCTACGTTGGGAGATCACTATGTGTTTGAACCCAAGGATGAGTACAAGGGCGATTTTGCTCGGGCATACTTCTATATGGCTACTTGCTATGGCAAGGATTTAAATGGCAATATCGATCCGGTTTGCACCAAATACAAAGGTTGGCGTTTGGATAATAAGGATGTGGGATCCATGTTCGCCATGCAGAATGATACGTACCTGGAGTTCCAAGATTGGGAAATCGAGGTGCTGCTGGCTTGGCATCGTATGGACCCTGTTTCCGGCAAAGAACTGCAACGTATGAATGCGGTGTCTAATTTCCAACACAATAGAAACCCCTTTATTGAGTATCCGTGCTTAGCGGAGTATATATGGGGCAACCGCAAGGGACAGGCCGTTAATCTGGCGCAACTTAGACGCACCACAGATGGCAGTTGGCTCTCGTTAACGGATTCGATGATGTTGACCGGCTGTCAATGTGAGTTCACCGAACCAACTTTATACACAACTATCTCGTCCGTTACTTTCCCGCAACAAATCGTGGGCGAAACGGCTACATATTCTTTCGTGCTGACCGGAGCTAAACTCACGGACAATATTACGCTAACTATTAGTGGCAAGGATGCAGACGCTTTTGCGGTTGCTCCTACATCGATTGCTGCGGCTGAGGCCAATGGCGATTCAACGATTGTGGTTAGTTTCTCTTCTATGAAGGAAGGTTCTTATACGGCAGTCCTAACCATTAGTAGCAAAGGCGCCAATGATGTCAATATCGCACTCAAAGGCGTGGCTACTACCGAATGCTCCATCACATGGTTGGTGAATGATAAAATTTATACAGATGGTCAACCTTCTACCAAAGTGGCGAAAGGTGCTAAACCGACCGCTATTCCATCTGAACCTGCTGCATTTGATACACAAAGTCCGGTCTTTATGGGATGGAGTCAAAGTGCAATTGAAGGTACTACCGATGTGCGCCCGGCGGATTTATTCGACAAAGTAGAGGATGCACCGCAAGTGACGGAAGATATAACTTTCTATGCTGTCTTTGCTCATGAAGAGAAAGAAGGCTCTGACACACCTGTGGAAATGACATGGAAAACTCCGTCTGCTGCAGGTTGGACGTCCAAGGGAATGGTGGATAAAAGCAGTTATTCCATTTTCGTGTCTGGAGCGTCGCTCACTTCTCCATCTGTTGATTTGAGTACATTGGTATCCGTGACGGTGAATATGCGCACTTACGGAGGAAAGCAATATAATGTATTAGATATAAAAGCCAATGGCGCAAAAATAGGTAGTGTGACGGCTTCTAATTCAACCTTGTCCAACTACATTTGGACCAATACGGATAAACTTTCCGGCATGGCTGCATTGACATTCTCTAGCACGACATCCACTAATCAAAATGGACCTGCTGCGGCTTCTATTTCTATCAAAGCCTCGGCTATGAAGTACGTCTATACGCGCTACATTACTCATGAGGTTGGAAGTGGCATGCCACTAATTAAAAATACCAATCATACTGAGAAAATCCTTTATAGGGGACAACTATTGATTCAAAAAGGTTTCCACTTGTATAATAGTCTTGGACAAACCATCAAATAATTAAATCATGAAAAAACATTTTGTATCAGTTCTTTTAATCGCTGCCTTCCCATTGGTTGGCATGGCAAAAACAGTTACTCCTGCTGCAGACATTCCTGCATATTATTCAACAGTAGATGGCAAAAGTGGAGAGAGTCTATTCTCTGCTTTAACTTCCGTTACAAGGAATGGCTTTAGTACACTAGGGTATGACGGATTGTATACGGCATATCAATCTGCTGATGTTTATCCGGCAGATTCAGTAGGTAAAGCTGGAGAATTATGGGATATGTACGGCGGATGTGAGTTTGCCTTTTCTAATAAATGTGGTCAATATAAAAAAGAATGTGACTGCTACAACCGTGAACACTCTATTCCTCAATCCTGGTGGGGTGGGGGAACCGGCGGCATAGGTTGTGATATCTTCCATGTCGTTCCTACGGATGGTAAGGTAAATGGTATGCGAAGCAACAACACATTTGGTGAGGTTTCTTCTGCTACGTATAGTTATAATGGCTGCAAATTGGGTACTGCTAAGGCTGTTACTACTGTCAAGAAAACGATTGCTACTTCTGCTAACGAAAGTGTCGCAATGAGTGGCAAAGTCTTTGAACCACAAGATCAATATAAAGGGGACTTTGCTCGTGGGTATCTAGGTGTTATCATGAAATGGAATGGTGATGGTAAGCAACCTACTAAAAGTGAAGGCTCTAAAGTCTTTTCTGGAACCTATACGGCTAAAGGCTACTATGGCTTAACCAAGGCTTTTGTGGCTTTACTCATGAAGTGGCATCGTGAGGATCCTGTTTCTCAAAAGGAAATAGACCGCAATAATGGTATTCAAAAGACACAAGGCAATCGCAACCCCTTTATTGACTATCCATACTTAGCCGAGTATATTTGGGGCGAACATGCCGGAGAAACCGTGGATATGGATATGCTGATTTCCTCCTCTGACCCGGACTTTATTCCCGGTGAGAGTGACGGTTATCGTCAATCTACGGAACCTACCTTTATTTGTGCTACATCGTCTTTGACTTTCCCCACATTGTTGGAGGGACAAACATCGTCGCTGACATTTGAGTTGAAAGCCTTGCGTCTGACCGATGGCATTACACTTGCTATCTCCGGCGCTAATGCGAACCAGTTCTCCGTCACTCCTGCATCCATTGCTGCGGCTTCGGCTGTTGGCACACATACCATCAAGGTGACCTATACTCCGACAACTAAGGATGTGCATAATGCAACACTCACTATCTCCAGCACCGGTGCACAGAGTGTGTCCATCTTATTAGGCGGTGCTTGCGCAAAAGAATGCATCTTAGATTGGATTGTTAACTGTGATCCTTATACCGTAGGTAATCCCACTACCAAAGCTGCCATTGGTTCCAAGATTGCTGTTATCCCAACGGCTCCAACATCTTGCTCACAAACGAGTTCGCAGTTTGTGGGTTGGTCGCAAACACCGATTGACGGCGTTACTGATGAACTGCCCGACGATTTGTTTACAGACGAGTCTGAGGCTCCAAGCGTAGTAGGTGATATGACGTTCTATGCTGTCTTTGCCCATGTCTCTGAACAAGGTGGCGGCGAAGCTGAGGAAATAGAATGGGACATTACTTCTACTTGGGCAAATACAGGAATGAGCGAACAATCTAAATATTGGGTTCTGCAAGAAGGTGCATCCTTGACATCTCCTGATATTGACCTCGCTCGCCTACAATCAATCATGATTAACATGCGTACTTATGGTGGAACGCAATACAATACCATTGAGGTAACGGCTAATGGCACAAAAATTGCTTCTATAGTAGCTGCCAATGGCAAGAATTTTGCTGAGGTTACTTGGACCAATACCGGCTCTTTAACTGGCACCTATCCGTTGGTGTTTACAAGCCCGACATGCAAGACCGGTGGTGGACCTGGTATAGATCATATCGTCATCTCTGTGGCGGGCAAGAAATACGCATACGACCAGTTCATTACATCTTGCAAGACTTGCGGTGAACCAACCGATTTGGAACCGGTGCTCGAGCAATTACCTTCGGCAACTAAGTTCATGCAAAACGGACGAATCTACATTATCAAAAACAATAACAAATATACAATTTTAGGTCAAACAATTAAAAACTTTTAATCATGGCAGAAGAAAAATTGAATCTGTTGGCTGATTTCCCCGCCATCTCTACCAAGACTTGGAAGGAGAAAATCATCACCGATCTCAAGGGTGCTGACTACGAGAAAAAACTCGTTTGGCGCACCCCGGAAGGCTTTAATGTACAGCCTTTCTATCGTCAGGAAGACCTCAAAGGTCTAAAAACAACGGTTTCCGCTCCGGGACAATTCCCCTATGTGCGCGGAACAAAAACAACCAATGATTGGGCCATTCGCCAGAACATTTGCGCATGCAAATCGGCTCGCAAGGCTAATCAAAAAGCATTGGAAGTACTCAATAAAGGTATTACCTCACTGGGTTTCTGCTTGGATTCAGATAAACTCAACTACCACTTTATCAAAGTGCTCCTGAATGGTATTGATGCTCGTGCTATCAACATTAACTTCAATATCTGCCCCTGCAAGGCTCCTGAGTTGGCTAATATCCTCGTTCGTTACTATGGTCGCTGCGGCTATGACTTCAAGGCCGTTTATGGTTCTATCAATGTCGATCCTATCAAGGGTATGCTGCTTAAAGGCAAGAACTTGAGTCGCGAACAAGTGACTGAACGTCTCGTGGCTACCGTTAAGGCTGCTAAGACATTGGTTAACTACCGCGTCGTAGGCGTGAACAGCGCTATCCTTAATAACTCAGGCGCATATTGCGCACAAGAGTTAGCTTATGCTCTGGCATGGGGTGCTGACTACATGACAATGATGACCGAAGCCGGTGTGCCTAACTATGAGGCTGCTCGCAATATCCGCTTCAACATGGGTATTGGTGGCAATTACTTCATGGAGATTGCTAAGTTCCGCGCAGCTCGTCTGTTGTGGGCTAAGATCGTTGAGGCTTACAAGGCTCCTATCTTCACTGCTGCTCTTAAGGATGCTGCTAAGATGAATGTCTGCGCTACGACTAGCCGCTTCAACATGACCGTCTTTGACGCATACGTTAACCTGTTGCGCAGCCAGACTGAGACGATGTCTGCTGCCCTCGCCGGCGTGGACGAGATAGTGGTTACTCCATTCGACGTAACTTACGAGCAACCTACTGAGTTCGCAGAGCGTATCGCTCGTAACCAACAACTCATGCTGAAGGAGGAGGCTCACTTCAATAAAGTAGTTGACCCTGCTGCCGGTTCGTACTATATCGAGAACCTGACCGCAAGTATCGCTGCTGAGGCTTGGAAACAATTCCTCGCTATCCAAGATAACGGTGGTATGTTTGAGATGGTTAAGAATAACAAGGTGCAAGAGGCTGTGGCTGCTAACTTGAAGACTCGTCTGAGTGATGTGGCTCGTCGCAAAGAAATCTTGCTCGGCTCTAACCAATTCCCGAACTTCACCGAGAAAGCTGCTAAGAAAATTAAAGAGACTGCTTGCTGTGGCGCTTGCTGCAATGCCGAGAAAGGCGAACTGCAAACATTACCTGTCGCTCGCGCTGCTGAAGAATTTGAGACGCTGCGTCTAGAGACCGAAGGTGCTAATAAACAACCTGTTGCTTTCATGCTCACCATTGGCAACCTCGCTATGCGTATCGCTCGCGCTCAATTCAGCTGCAACTTCCTCGCTTGCGCAGGATACAAAGTGATTGACAACAATGGATTTAAGTCCGTTCATGACGGTATCAAGGCAGCTCGCAAGGCTAAGGCTGACATTATCGTTCTCTGCTCCAGTGATGACGAATATGCAACCTTCGCTCCACAAGCTTGGCTCGAACTCGAAAACGCTAAGGAGATGTTCATCGTAGCAGGTGCTCCTGCTTGCATGGAAGACCTCCAAAAACTTGGTATCCAGAACTTCATCCACGTGAAGTGCAACGTGCTTGATACACTCAAATCATTTAATCAACAACTCCTCAATAAATAATTACTACTATGAAGCCTAATTTCAAAAATATCGATATTAAGAAAGTTGCTGCTTCTCATGTAGAAGGAGCTAATGAAGCCAACTGGAAAACGCCTGAACTTATTGACGTTAAGCCTATCTATACAAAAGATGACCTCCAAGGCATGGAGCATCTTAATTATGCTGCCGGTCTGCCACCTTTCCTGCGTGGCCCGTATAGTGGCATGTACCCAATGCGTCCTTGGACCATTCGTCAGTATGCCGGTTTCTCTACCGCCGCTGAATCCAACGCATTCTATCGTCGTAACCTCGCTTCCGGTCAAAAAGGTCTATCCGTAGCCTTTGACCTGCCTACCCACCGTGGCTATAATGCCGACAACATGCGTGTTGTAGGTGATGTAGGAAAAGCCGGCGTGTCAATCTGCTCGCTCGAGGATATGAAAGTTCTCTTTGCAGGTATTCCTTTGAATAAGATGTCCGTTTCGATGACTATGAACGGTGCCGTTCTGCCTATCCTGGCCTTCTATATCAACGCAGGTCTGGAGCAGGGTGCTAAACTTGAGGAAATGGCTGGAACGATCCAAAACGACATCCTCAAAGAGTTCATGGTGCGTAATACCTACATCTATCCGCCTAAGTTCTCCATGAAGATTATCGCTGATATCTTCGAATATACTTCTCAGAATATGCCTAAGTTCAACTCTATCTCCATCTCCGGCTACCACATGCAGGAAGCTGGTGCAACGGCTGATATTGAGTTGGCTTACACGTTGGCTGATGGTATGGAGTACCTCCGCGCTGGTGTGAACGCCGGTATGCCGGTGGATGTATTCGCTCCACGTTTGAGTTTCTTCTGGGCTATTGGTACCAACCACTTCATGGAAATTGCTAAGATGCGTGCTGCACGTATGTTGTGGGCTAAGATCGTTAAGTCGTTCGGTGCTAAGAATCCTAAATCTATGGCTCTGCGTACCCACTGCCAAACCTCTGGTTGGTCGCTTACCGAGCAAGATCCATACAACAACGTAGGTCGTACTTGCTTCGAGGCTATGGCTGCTGCTCTGGGTCATACCCAGTCCCTGCATACCAATGCCTTGGATGAGGCTATCGCTCTGCCTACTGACTTCTCCGCACGTATCGCGCGTAACACGCAAATATATATACAAGAGGAGACTAAGGTCTGCAAACAAATCGACCCATGGGCTGGTTCCTACTATGTAGAGTCCCTCACCAAGGAGATTATGGATAAGGCTTGGGCTCATATCCAAGAAATTGAAAAACTCGGCGGTATGGCTGCTGCTATCGAGACCGGTATTCCTAAGATGCGTATCGAGGAAGCTGCTGCTCGTACCCAGGCTCGTATCGACTCCGGCGCACAAAAAATCATCGGCGTGAACGAATATCGCCTTGACCACGAAGATCCTATTGACATTCTCGAAGTGGATAATACCGCTGTTCGTAACGAACAAGTGGCTCGCTTGGCAGAACTTCGCGCTCATCGCGACGAAAAAGCCGTTCAGGCTGCTCTGGCAGAACTGACTGCTGCCGTTCAAGCATGGGCTGATGGCAAGAAAGGTGAGAACTTACTCGCTCTTGCTGTTAAGGCTGCCGGACTCCGTGCTTCATTAGGCGAGATTTCTGATGCTTGCGAGAAAGTCGTAGGCCGTTATAAAGCAACTATTAGAACTATTTCAGGCGTGTATAAAGCAGGTACCAATAATGACGCTGACTTCCAGGAAGCTAGTCGTCTCACGGCAGAGTTTGCCAAGAAAGAAGGTCGTCAACCTCGTATCATGATTGCCAAGATGGGCCAAGACGGTCACGATCGTGGCGCTAAAGTCGTTGCTACCGGTTATGCCGACTGCGGTTTTGATGTAGATATGGGACCTTTGTTCCAAACTCCTGAAGAAGCTGCTAAACAGGCTGTTGAAAACGACGTTCACGTATTGGGTGTTTCGTCTTTGGCTGCTGGTCACAAGACTTTGATTCCTCAGGTAATTGCTGAGTTGAAGAAACTCGGTCGTGAGGACATCATGGTTACCGCCGGTGGTGTTATCCCTGCTCAGGACTATGACTTCCTCTACAAAGCAGGTGTCGCTGCCATCTTTGGCCCCGGCTCTTCCGTCGCCAAATCAGCAAAGACCGTCATGGAATTGCTATTGCAATAATTGATTCTCTAGTATCCTAGGGTTCTAGATTTCTAGTTTTCTAGATTTCTAGTCCCCTAGAATCCTAGTTTTCTAGTGTTCTAGTTATCTAGTTATCTAGTAGACTAGTATTCTAGTTTTCTACTTTGTTTAATCTTTAATTTCTATCTACTATGCCATCTCCCCTCAATCCCGATGGTTTCCTCAAACCTATCACGGATTACAAGCAGTTGCTTTTTTACAAGAAGACGGTCATTCTCTATGATATGACTTTCTTTTTTGTGAATCGCTATTTGGAGCGAGGCGACCGCACTATTGACCAGATGGTCCAGGCTGCTCGTTCGGGTAAGCAGAATATTGTGGAAGGACTATCGGATGGCATGGCCTCAAAGGAGATGGCAATCAAACTACTTAATGTGGCAAGTGGCTCTCTCAAAGAATTGCAAGAGGATTATGAGGACCAATTGCGCGTACATAGTTTGCCTATTTGGACTACTACTCATCCTCGCAGCAAAGCCCTGAAGGAATTTTGCTTTGCTAATAACGAGGTAGAGCAATATACTCCTTATTTTGACCGTTGGTCGTTGGAGGAGTTTTGCAATACGGCTTTAACGCTTATTCATCAGGCGGATAAAGGCATTATGTCGTATTTGACTAAATTAGAAGCGGCATTTCTTGCCGAGGGTGGTATCAAGGAACAAATGTCCGCTGCCCGCCGCCGTGTCAGAGGTTATTGATACCTATTTTTGATTGGCCCAGTCCCATAGTTATCTGGTTTCCTAGTGTCCTAGTAAACTAGCCATCCTAGTATTCTAGTGTTCTAGTAAACTAGCCCACTAGTATTCTATTGTTCTAGTGTTTTAGAGTTTTCTGTTGCCCTAGTATGCTCGCCATCTAACATCCTAGTGTTCTAGTGTTCTAGCAAACTAGCCCACTATTCCACTAACAAAAAAAACAAGAGGAGATTTTGTCTCCTCTTGTATGATTAACTATTAGCATTCTCCAATTAAAACTTCATTGTCTTCCAAGACGAAGCCGCAGATTCACTTGTGGACACCACTGGAGTTTGTGGTTTTTCATTTATTAAGAATGCTTCTTTTTTTACATTAGCATTGATGTAGTCTGCTAAATCTTGGTAATTTATATTGCCTTGTGTCTCTTGTAGTTTCTTCAATAAGAAATAGGTAAACAAACCATGCCCCTTGTCGGCATATGTCATTGCTGTCTCATCTCCACTTGATGCTGAGAACACAATTGTATTACCAGCCAAAGTTCCTTTTTTTGCTTCGCGAGCCACACCACGTGCTGCAACTAACATACTACCTTCTTTGTTTGCACCGGTAAAGCAAGCATCCATAAAATAAGTTACACGACTAGCATGCGTAGAAGACAAAGTTGTATATAATTTGTTTAGACTATAGCATGTGGTTGTATTTGTCCCATTACCATCAATTGGGATAATATATGCATCACCTGTTTTCTCGTCCGGAATACCATGACCACAATAGTATACAATGGCTTTACTATTCTCAAAATTATTAAGAGCATATTTAAGCCAATCTATACCGCCAGACAAGATGCCATACGAAGCATTCGGACAATAACGAATTTGTTTTTCAGGAATACCCAAGGTTTTTATGCAATACTCCTTAAATACTTCTCCATCGTGGGATGCAAAATTCACGGGATCTACAAATTGATACTCTTCGTTGGCAATAATGAGTGCGTATGTGTCGTCCATTGATTTGTTGGTAGTTGGAATATTTTTATCCACATCTGACTTTGGAGTGTTTTTTGCAGCAGCAACAACTTTTGCATTGGAAGTAGAAACCTCATCTTTAGAAATAGCGCTATATGCCCCGGCAAAAGATATATTTTTGTCTAATTTTTTTTCAATCTGGGCAATATCTTTTTCTTGTAAAACTTTCAACGTTGGTCTCAATGGGTTTTCGATGATTTTAACATAATACTTTTCGTTTGCTGCCGCTTGCAATGAAGTTTGCGACACAACTTGTTTTGTGCCTTGATAATTGTTAGACATCCCAAAACCATTTCCACCAAAGAAAGAACTCGTATTTTGTACAGGCACTGTACAATTGGCAATTATATTGACAAACCCAGCAGGAACATCCATGGAGATATAACTCTTAGGGGCAATTATGCCATGTGACATGTCATTGATTGTGAGATTAATTGTACTTTGACCAAGTAATAATCCACCTGGGTTAATAATGTAAATAGTAGCCGTTTTTTGGGCATTAATTTGTCCTAATCCAAATAGAATCAATAAGAGAACTGATAATTTCTTTTTCATAGATTGTTTATTTTTTAATTGTTAATACTATTTTTTCTACTTGCACGGTCGTATCATAGACTCGCAATCCATGAAGCCATTTTTGAAATTTAGTATTTTCTACTTCAGGGACAAATTCCCCTTTATTGCTCAAAGAAATATGAAACTTCTTTTGAGAAAAAACTACGATTAGTGTGTTATTTTCAATGCTTTTAGAAGTTGTTAAGATAGTTTCCTCAGCGTATGGATATTCCGGATCCTGCGTGCATAAGAAAATATAATCTTTGTTACTTTTTACTTCTCGTGCATTACCGTCACTATTTTCGTAGGGCATCATAACATTGACTATATCGTTGTTATCATCCCTGATAAATACTGCCACATAACCACTTGCTGCGGCTTTGAATTCAACTGCAAACCGATCATTATTCTTGAATAAGGTGCTCTCAATTCCTTTATTCAAAGGTTTCACTTGCAGTTCCACAGTTTCCCTTTTCTGCTCACGCACCTGACCACACACTTTTGCATGGATTACCATCATTTCATTTTGGTAATTGACACTCACTTCGGGTTCTTTGGTATCGCTAATCCAGATTCCTCGGACTTCGTTTTCGCTGAATGAATTAAAACTATTTTCACTTTTACCATTGCTATTATGCATCGTTGTGGTGTTAGTTTGCGAAACAATTGTTCCAAATTCATCTGCAATTGCTTTAAGGCGTGCTTGAGTTATAGCCGTTTGCTTGGCTTCGGCAAGTGTTTGTGTTTCCTGTGCTACATACCTTACCTCGCCACATGCATTAACCGTACGTTGTGCATAAACATCTACACATACGAGCAGCAAAAGCAATATCTGAATTTTATTTTTCATTAGAATCCGAGGGCTCTGTCTAATTGTTCATGCAGGTTGGCTCCTTTTTTCTTTAATTCGTCGCGTATGGCTTGTTTGGTTGCCTGTTTTGCCATATCACCATTATAGGCGATGCGAACTAAAACCTCTTTGTTTTTATTCTTTAACTCTCGATAACATTCAACTACTACCAATGTACGTCCAATAGATTGGCTAATTAGATTTTTGCTGGACATCACAGTTTCTGAGATTGATGCGGCATCGCCTGCGCTTAGTTGTTTATTGGCAACCGTATTCTCTACAAGAGCACTGACTTCTGTTTGAATTTGACCGGCAAGATTGGTAATTGCGAGAGAGGTTGCTGCTGTCTTGGCTGCATCATAATTTTCGCCTACTGATTGTGCACTTGCAATGATGTATTTGGGGAATAAATTCTCATCGTATTCACATTGCATAAGATAAACTTTGTCCAATTGTTTCTCTAAAGGAAGCATACCGGGACTTACTACCCATCCTTCTTTTGCCAAGCGTTTGGCTTCTTTCTTAGCATCTTTTGATGCTTTTTCATTCAGTTCCTGACGACTTAGCTTGCGGATTTCTTGTCGTTCTTTACGGATTTCTTTTGCTTCTTGAACGTCAGCAAAACAAACACTACTTGCTATGATCAAGGACATAGCTACCATTACTAATTTTTTCATAAAAGTTATTTTTTTTTGCCTCCACATTCGGCAGAAGGCATTTGCCGTTTATATTTGATTGACAATATACCAAAAAAAAGCGCAGGTCCGAAATTTACTCGTCCTGCGAACTTAGGCTGTGAGAAGATGCCTGTCAATGTAAAACGAGCAACTCTAACCTGCACCGTATGTATACTAACACCTTATGGATAATCGCGCACGTATATACGCGCAGAAGGTGTGCTATTACACACAATACAGACATTTTCGTTGCTTCGTCTTGGCATTGACCTTTAGAACTTCTCACATTCAAGTTCGCCAAGAACAAAGCGCGTTAAACGCCTTTTTCAATATGTCTGATTTCATGAAGAATACATGCCTCTCACAAAATCCGTTGCAAATATACAACAAAAATTTGGAATGCGCAAATTTTAGTGCCACAAAATAGATTTTAATCTATAAATAGGTGTTTTTTATAATGGATATGGGTGCTTGCACACAACAGACAATATAAAAACAGATATATAAAGGCGCAAGCCGTGTGGCACTTATTTGCGCATTTTAATAAGGACGAGGACTACCATTGGGGGGAATTGCCGCAGGCAAGGCAGCTTGCCCAAATTACAACAAATTTTTGGAATACGCAAAAAAAGTTTACTTTTATTTGCTATTTAAATAAAAATTTAGTAAAATTTACAGAGTATAACTCAAACAAAAGGTTATCTCAACTTCTCTATTTCTGCATCAATAACAAAGATGATTCCATTCATAATATGTAGAACATTCTTTGGCTTGATATCCCATACAAGAAATTCTCCATTGGTAAATTTACCATCTTCCCCTGTTGGCTGAAATCCACGAGTGGACATATAGGCGACAATTTCTTTTTCAGTAGCGAATTGAGCATTTTTTATAAATGGTTGTGTAAAAATGGGAAAGACACAATCCTCTCGCATAATTTGAAAACCAACCAATCGCATCGCCGTTTCAGGGAAAAGAGTATTGTAAATATCTATTCGGTCTAACAACTTGACTAAATCTTCACCAACGTGAGTTAATGTGTTCATCTTATACAACACATTATCAATGGGATCTATCCAATTCTCACACTCGTTGCCACTTTGAAACAAGAGCAGGTGACGCTCTTGGGCAAATGTGCCGAACATATCTATGGCACGACCATTAGCAACTGCCCATAAAGCGGCTGCCTTATGTTGCTCTACGCGATTTAATCCTGCAAGGATTTCTCGTAAGCTTCGTGCATCTCTCTGTGGTGCTGAATTTCCCATTCGTAATCAGTTGCTATATTACTTTGGCTTGCGATATACGCTAATGCTCTATTTTGATTTTCTTGTGCTGACATTATCTTCCTTTCTCAAATCCGTTGCAAAGGTACAACAAAAATTTGGATTATGCAAATTTTTGTTTGCTTTTTAGGTAAAATAGCACTACTTCTCTTCTTTGAGCCGCGAACCAATCGCGGCTCTTTATCTTTTATCTTTTATCTCCCATCTATTAATCTTCAATCTTCAATCTTCAATATTCAATATTCAACGCCCCCTTAGGGTTTTCATCTTTCAAGCAGGGTGCTAGTCATAACATTCTCATAACATTGTCATAACATTCTCATAACATTCTCATAACATTTAGAACCCCTAGTGCTACCCTGCGACACCGCGATTAGACCAATAATTGAGCCTCTGTATCTATTTTTGCAAATATTATTTGCATATATGCTATTTTTTTTGTAATTTTGCAGGCAAAATGGCGCTGATACAATAATTTGGCAATTATAGTTTTATTATGAATATATCGTATAAATGGTTGAAACGCTACATCGACCTCAAAGATGACGCCGAAACAGTAGCAAAAATCCTCACAAGCATCGGCTTGGAAGTAGGAACAGTTGAGAAAGTAGAGAGTATCCGTGGTGGATTAGAAGGCCTTGTTGTGGGCGAAGTAGTGACGTGCGTGCCGCACCCCAATAGCGACCATCTTCATATTACCACTACCCGCGTCGCCGAAGGCGAAGAGCCTATCCAAATCGTTTGCGGTGCCCCCAATGTGGCTGCCGGACAAAAAGTGATTGTGGCTACAATCGGTACTAAACTCTATGAAGGAGATGAATATTTCGTCATCAAACGTGGCAAAATCCGTGGCGAAGAGAGTCTGGGTATGATTTGCGCCGAAGACGAAATAGGCGTTGGTACCAACCACGACGGCATTATGGTGCTGCCTGTTGATACCAAGGTTGGCTTGCCCGCCAAGGAGTACTTTCATGTCGAGGACGATACGCTTATCGAAGTGGATATTACGCCCAACCGCAGCGATGGAGCCAGCCATTACGGTGTAGCTCGTGACCTGTATGCTTACTATCAAGCGCACGGTCAGAACATCCAATTGAGCAAGCCCGATGTCTCTGCTTTTAAGGTTCAGAGCAATGCCCTGCCTATCAAAGTGACCGTCGAGAATACTCACGCATGCCCGCGCTACACGGGTGTTAGTATACAAGGTGTAACCGTCAAAGAGTCTCCCGATTGGCTCAAAACAGCCTTGCAGACAATTGGTTTGCGTCCTATCAACAACATCGTGGATGCCACCAACTTTGTGCTGCACGAGATGGGTCAAGCCCTGCACGCATTTGATGCCGACAAAATAAAAGGCCAACAAATCATCGTTAAGAATGCCGTTGCCGGACAGAAATTCATCACCTTAGATGGAGTAGAGCACACCATGTCCGATGCCGACTTAATGATTTGGAACGGCTCCGAACCAATGTGCATCGCCGGCGTCTTTGGCGGTCAGGATAGTGGCGTCACAACCGACACCAAGAACGTCTTCCTTGAGAGTGCTTACTTTGACCCTGTTTGCATCCGCAAGACTGCCCGCCGTCACCAACTCTCCACCGATGCCAGCTTCCGCTATGAACGTGGCTGCGATCCCAACAACACCCTCTATGTACTCCAACGTTGTGCCCTGATTATTCAGGAGGTTGCCGGAGGACAAATAGCCATGGAAGTATCCGATAATGGCACCAAGTCCTTCCCCGGATTTGAAGTGAACCTGCAAGAGGATTACGTGAATCGTCTCATTGGTAAGAAATTAGGTAAGTCGTTGATAGAAACGATATTAGGCGCACTTGATATGCAATTCACCGCTATTGAGGGTGGCTGGAAAGTGATTGTGCCTCCTTATCGTGTGGATGTGCAACGTCCTTGCGACGTAGTCGAGGATATCCTGCGTATCTATGGCTACAACAATGTGGAGTTCCCCGAAAAACTCAACACCAGCCTCAGTTATGGTCAGCATCCGGATTCTGTTGCTCTACAGACCAAAGTGAGCGAACAACTTACCGCACAAGGTTTCTACGAGATACTCAATAACAGCCTCACCAAAATCAATTACTACAAGGATAATGAGTGGCTCAATTCATGCGTCAAAATCATGAACCCGCTCAGCCAGGACCTTGGCGTAATGCGTCAAACGTTGTTATTCGGCGCTCTGGAGAGCATCCAACGTAATGCCAACCGCAAAAAGAGTGACCTCAAGTTCTATGAGTTTGGTAACTGCTACCACTTCACCAAGAACGCCGAGGCCGAAGAGCCCATTCAACAATACACCGAGGAACCCCACTTAGGCTTATGGTTAACCGGCAACAAGACGTTGGCAAGTTGGGTAGGCAAACCATCTCCCACCTCTTTCTATCAACTGCACGCTTACGTGAATGACATCCTGCGTCGTCTGGGAGTTAATATAGATAAACTGAACCTCGAACCCGCTATCGTAGAGGGTGCCGAGACCTGCTGCGGACTGGCACAAAACTTTATGGACGGACTCATCATCAAGCAACCTAATGGCACCGTCCTCGGTTATATGGCTATCGTCAGTCGCCAGCTGCTCAAGCAGTTTGATATAGATAATCCTGTCTATTTTGCTGACCTCAACTGGAAGCAACTAGTCAAGGCCAACAAACAGTACAAACCTGTCATCGAAGACCTGCCTCGCTTCCCCGAAGTAGAACGTGACTTCTCACTCATAGTTGATAAGAACGTGCGCTTTGCTGATTTGGCCAAGGCTGCCACCGATACCGAACGCAAACTGCTCCGAGGCGTCATCCTGTTTGACGTTTACGAAGGCAAGAACCTGGAAGAAGGTAAGATGAGTTATGCCCTCCGCTTCGTGCTCCAAGACAAGGAGGATACCCTCAAAGATAAACAGATTGAGAACATCATGAACCGACTGCAGAAGACATTCGAAGATAAGTTCGGCGCCAAATTGAGAAGTTAAGCATGGATTGGAGAGACGAAATACTAAAGCGCAGAACCTTCGCCATCATCAGTCACCCGGATGCCGGTAAGACCACCTTGACGGAGAAACTGCTCCTTTATGGAGGAGCCATTCATGTGGCAGGGGCGGTCAAATCGAACAAAATCAAGAAAACTGCTACATCCGACTGGATGGAGATAGAGAAACAACGTGGTATATCGGTTGCCACGTCCGTAATGGGCTTTGACTACCGAAGAGCCTCAGGAGGCGATAACTCCACTGTCTATCACATCAATATCTTAGATACTCCCGGTCACCAAGATTTTGCAGAAGACACCTTCCGTACCCTGACGGCTGTGGATAGCGTCATCATCGTAATTGATAGTGCCAAAGGTGTAGAAACCCAAACACGCCGCCTGATGGAGGTGTGCCGCATGCGCAAAACACCTGTCATGGTCTTCATGAATAAGATGGACCGAGAAGGAAAAGACCCCTTTGACCTCATGGATGATGTGGAGCAAGAATTAGGGATAACCGTTACTCCTATTACATGGACCGATGGTCAGGGCGTGAAGTTTACCGAGTCCTTCCTCTTAGACGAGGCCGGCAAAAACCGCCTGCCACAAGACACCCAAGACCTCATATCTATCTATCCCGAATTTGATAAAGAGGCATACTTGGCTGGTGACTTAGCTCCTGTCTTCTATGGTAGTGCCTACAAAACGGTCGGCGTGCAGGAACTGCTGGACTTCTTCGTGGAAAATGCTCCTAGCCCACGTCCTATCGAAGCAATGGAACGGAAAGTGGATCCAATGGAGAACAACTTCACCGGGTTCTGCTTTAAGATTCATGCTAATATGGATCCCAACCACCGTTCGTGTATCGCTTTCTTCAAGATATGTAGTGGCCGCTTTGAACGTAATGTCTATTACAAGCATGTCCGTAAGGACCAACAAATGCGTTTCTCGGCACCTACCTGTTTTATGGCCCAAAAGAAAGAGACCGTAGATGAGGCCTTCGCCGGAGATATAGTCGGACTGCCCGATACAGGTAACTTCAAAATCGGAGATACCCTCACTTCCGGAGAAGACCTCCACTTCAAGGGACTGCCTTCATTCTCGCCGGAGATGTTCAAATACATCGAAAACGCTGATCCGATGAAGCAAAAACAACTGGACAAAGGTGTGCATCAACTCATGGACGAAGGTGTGGCACAGCTATTTGTTAGCCAACTCAACGGACGCAAGATAATCGGCACCGTCGGACAACTTCAGTTCGAAGTCATCCAATACCGCTTGGAACATGAGTACAATGCCAAGTGCCGCTGGGAGAATATGAATATGTACAAGGCTTGCTGGATTGCACCGGCTAACCCCGGTAATCCCGAGGATGAAGAGGAAATGCGCGTTTTCAAAAACCGCAAAGCCCAATATATGGCTACCGACAAGGACGGACGAGATGTCTTTATGGCAGATAGTGCCTACATCCTCAACATGGCACAAAACGATTATAAACATATACAATTCCACTTTACAAGTGAATTTTAATATTAACATTAAATTTATTCAGTATGAAAAACATGAAATTTAGACTGATTGTCATGAACTTCCTCGAATATGCTGTTTGGGGAGCGTATCTGACATGTATGAGCCGCTACCTGGCTTCGCACAGCATGGGCGGACAGATTGGTTGGTTCTATTCCGTACAGGGTTTCGTTAGCCTTTTAATGCCTGCTTTGATGGGTATTGTGGCTGACCGTTGGATTCCTGCACAAAAGTTATTGAGCATTTGCCATGGCTTGGCAGGTGTCTTTATGATGGGAGCTGGACTGTATGCTCTTACTTCTGCTCATGTGGAGTTTGCTCCATTGTTCTCTCTCTACACAATCTCGGTTGCTTTCTTTATGCCGACGATTGCATTAAGCAACTCCGTAGCCTTCAATGCTTTGGTTAAAGCCGGAATGGATACCGTTAAGGACTTCCCACCTATCCGCGTATTTGGTACTGTTGGTTTTATCGCAGCCATGTGGGCTGTTGATTTGTTAGGATTCCAAGATACTCCCTATCAATTTGTTATCAGTGGTGGATTAAGCCTTATCCTGGCTGTTTATTCATTAACGCTGCCTGCTTGCGATTTGAAAAAGATTGAAGGCAAGGTTGATCTTGTAGAGGCATTTGGATTAAAAGCTTTTGCTCTCTTCAAACAAAAGAAAATGGCACTCTTCTTCATCTTCTGTATGATGTTAGGTGTTAGCCTGCAAATCACCAACGGCTTCGCTAATCCTTTCTTGGGTAGCTTTGAATCAATGCAACAATTTGCATCCTCTTTTGCCGTTCAGCATTCTAATATGTTGATTTCTATTTCTCAAATCTGTGAGGCTTGCTGCATTCTGCTCATTCCTTTCTGCTTAAAGAAATTTGGTATCAAGAACGTGATGCTGATGGCCATGTTCGCTTGGGTACTGCGCTTTGGTTTATTCGGAACAGGTAACCCTGATTCCAAATTATGGATGTTTGTGTTGAGTTGCGTTGTTTATGGATTTGCCTTTGACTTCTTCAATATATCCGGTGCCCTTTATGTGGACCAAGAGGTTGATCCTTCAATGCGTTCCTCTGCTCAAGGTCTATTCATGATGATGACCAATGGTGTAGGTGCCACAATTGGTACGTTGAGCGCACAGGCCGTTGTCAATAAAGTGGTTCCTTCTATTGATTGGGCCGAATTTGGTGTCGCACAAGATAAGGCAGGTAAGTTCTTATGGTCCGATTTTTGGGCAAATGTTCAAAACGTATCGGATGACGTTCTAACTGCTATTGCCGAGAAATCACAATTAGTTTGGGCTGGTTGGCAGGAAGCTTGGTTCGTTTTTGCAGGATATGCTTTGGTTGTATCCGTTGCTTTCTGGCTCCTGTTCCCCAAAACACCCGTAAAGAAAGACTAATAGCGTGTTCCGTAAAGAACTGACATATTACTTTGCTACGCCCATTGCGTATATCGTAATCGGACTGTACTTAGTGGCCGTTAGCCTCATGCTATGGGTTATCCCCGGAGCATGGAATATCATCGACTCCGGATATGCCGATTTGCGAGGCATGTTCGAAATGAGCCCTTGGCTAATGATGCTATTGTGCCCTGCACTCACCATGCGCCTCTTTGCCGAAGAACGGCAGAGAGGTACATGGGATTTGCTGCTCAGCAAGAAAGTATCGGTATCACGAATGGTATTAGGCAAATACTTCGCCGCTTGGACGCTTACTTTATTAGCTATCCTACCTTGTATCGTCCACTATGTCGTACTCTACCAATTGGCTGAACCAATAGGCAATGTAGATGGCGGTCAGTTCGCAGGAAGCCTAATCGGATTATGCCTCATCAGCATGGTCTTTATTGCGTTAGGCCTACTCATGTCCTGCCTAACTAACAACCAAATAGTGGCTTATATCTTAGGAGTCGTGCTTTGCTTCACGATGTATTGGATAACAATCCAAGACCATTATCGCAGCATCAGTCGCGGTGTATTAGATATTCGCGACGTAGGATGGCTCCTGCTGATAACCATAGTGGCTGTATTCGCCACCATTCTGTTGGCTAACAGGATTGGGCGTAAGTAAGTGCAAACAAGCGCATCTGTTGAAGCATGGCATTTAAACCATTGGTGCGCGTAGGAGATAAATGCTCCCTAAGTTGTATATCGTCGATGAAGTGTAAATCTGCATCGACGATTTCTTTTGGTGTGTGATGCGACAACACTCTAATCAACAATGCCACAATACCTTTGACGAGAATAGCATCACTATCGCCATGGTAGATAACCTCTCCATTGGTGTACTCGCATGTGAACCATACCCTCGACTGACAACCGTCAATCAAATTCGTATCGGTCTTGTCTGCTTCAGGAAAAGGCTCTAACCCATTGCCATATTCAATCAGTAAGGAATAACGGTCCATCCAGTCATCAAAACTGGTGAACTCCTCGATTATTTCGTCTTGTATTTCAGCAATTGACATATTTGTTCTGCTATTATTTGATCTGCCTCAGGAATGAATCCGGGAGCTTGTATAGTGTAGTCGGCTTGTAAATAGTAAGGTTCGCGGGCTTCTAATTGGGGCGTAATAAATTCTAACAGCTCGTCCCTGGTGCGCCCCTGTAGTACGGGACGAGTACTTAAATCAGTCAGCATAAGACGGCTAACCAAATCTTCTGCCGTCCACTGAATATAAACGGATGTGCCTAATTCATGCAGGCATTCCATATTATCGGCATAGCAAGGATAACCACCGCCGGTTGCATATACAACATGCGAGTATGGCGACATGTCGGCAATGTCTTCCAGCACATATTTCTCCTTTATCCGAAAGGCTTCAATGCCATATTCACGGATATAATCGCCCGGAGTCTTTCCATGAACGGCTAAGAAAGCGTCATCTAAGTCCACAAATCGCCATCCGAGCGTGTCGGCTAAGTGTCGACCGACTGTCGACTTACCTGCGGCCATATAACCAATCAGGTATAGTGGACCTTCTATACGAATACCTTCCGCCATATTACTTACCTTCCTCGTCTAACATCTGAGGTGTGTTATCTTTCCAACGCAGTTGCTCATCCTCAAAGTACGCTTCCGGAAAAACCCAATTGGGATTGGGACTCGTAACCGTCTTAATCAGCACCCACTCCTTATTATTTATCGCGTACGTGCGCGCGATAGACGAACAAATAGGAGCACAAGCCGTGGTAATCACCACTGCCGTATCACCCACAATCATCGTATCACGCGTAATAGGAGTTACTGCCGTGACGGCTGCTAATAAGAGACTTTGAATCATTGCAATAAAACAACGGCGTATGCCGCTATACCTTCTTCACGTCCTACAAATCCAAGATGTTCCGTTGTGGTGGCTTTGACGCTCACTTGATGAACATCCACTCCCATCACATCGGCCAAACAGGCACGCATGGGTTCAATATAAGCAGCTAACTTAGGTGCTTGCGCTGCAATCGTAATATCACAATTGCCTAACTCATATCCGGTCTCTCTAATCATCTCCATCACACGGCGCAATAGAATCTTAGAGTCTATCCCTTCGTATTCGTTGCCCTTTGTGTCAGGAAAATGATAACCGATATCACGCATCGCTGCGGCACCTAATATGGCATCGCATAACGCATGAATAGCCACGTCGGCATCTGAATGACCCAACAGACCTTTGCTATGGGGCACCTCAATCCCCCCTAACCACAGAGCGCGGTTAGGGGCAAATTGATGTACATCATATCCGAATCCGATTCGCATTATTTCTTGTTATTAACCAAGTCCTTGATGCCATACAGGTCGAAACCAAGCGTGAAACGCATCGTCTGATCCAATGGGTTCGAGCTGGCGGTTGCAATGCAATAAGCAAAGTCAAAGCGAACGATGGAGAGCTTGAAACCGGCACCAACCGTTACATAACGACGGTTACCCTTCATCTTATCCTCGTGGCTGTAACCTAAACGACCAAAGAATTGACGGTTGTAGCTATACTCCAAACCAATACCCCAACGCATCTCGTTGAACTCTTCCTTGGCTCCACCGGGGGCATCGCAGAAAGATTGCCACCATCCCTTAGGAGAAGAAACTTTGGTATATTCTTTATTATCTTCATCCCATCTATATGCATCATCACCTTCGCCTATGCCACTTGCGAACTTAGAATAAGTACTTGGCACCAACAGACGGCTGCACTCTACGCTGGCCATCAAGCGGTTGTAGTTATCAAACGGAATCTCGTAACTGGCACCAATACGCATCGTGGCAGGAATAAAATTCTGGGTGTCACCCTTGTCGTAGCTCATCTTACCACCAAGGTTAGCTACCGTGAAACCTAATGCAAAGTGACTTGTTCCCATCGGTAACTCAATCGGTTGACGATAGTACAACGAGATGTCTGCTGCAAACGTCCAAGCCGGGTACCTCTCTTTCGACTCAAAATCTGCCGATTGGTTGATACCGTTGTTCAAGTCCGAGTACATAAAGCGCAACGTAGCAGCCATAGATACATAATCATGTAACTTACGCGAATAAGCAATGTCTAATGCCCACTCATTTGGTTTGGCTTCTGCAAAATTAGCATAATCACTATTGAATATGTCTTGATTTCCGTATGAACTAGGAATCAAGACTACTTTACCCATCGAGAAATAGGTGAACGATGCCGAAATAGCCTGCTTGTCATCAAAACGATAGAAACCGGTCAAATAAGCCAGGTCAATGTCACCAACTAATTTGCGCAACCATGGCGTGTAACTGGCACTAATACCTCCGCGTTCGTCAATAAAAGCATACTTGGCGGCATTCCAATACTGTGAGTTCATGTCAGGAGTGGTGGCTGCACCAATGTCACCCATACCGGCAGCGTGGGCGTCCGGAGCAATCGTCAGCGACGGCATTGCCGTGATAATTGGGTTGGGATTGTGAAGCGTGTAAGCCATTGCATTAATCGAAATGGCTACAAGAGCCGCAAGGCTCAAAATAGTTTTTTTCATAATGTTGTTTGTTTAACTGTTAATATTTTTGTTTGTTTTAAATGTTCTGTTGTAGCATTTGCTAAAAGTTCATTTTAGATTTGTTTCATAGGCAACAATGGGTGATTTTAATACACCATGAGTTTCCCGCTATGTTGGGAAGACACTTGGAATAGAGTTCGTATTGTAAATTGATAAATATATAAGCCTGTTGGTAATCCTACCGATGACATATCTACATCCAAGTAGGAATCATTCAACTCTCCCGAGATAGATTTGAGTTTTTGTCCGCTTAGGTTATAGAACGTTATATCTACATACACTTGCTCGTCCGGCCGGTCGTTCATTAGGCAGAAACGCACCGTTCCTCCCTGTGCTACCGGGTTAGGATAAACAGCCAGCGAATAGACTTGCGGTGCTAAACCGGACTGAACGGTAAAGCGTAATGTTGCCGTAGAGGCATTATTGAGCATGTCCCATGCACGGAAACTGAGGAAGTGACTGCCGTCCGATAAGGTAGGCAGGATATAATCTATCGTACCGGTCGTGAAGGTATCCTTCGCTGTGTAGTAATCATTAAGGATATAAGTTTGTTTATTGTTATTATCCAAGGTCAATAATAAATCATGTCCGATACCCGAACCAACGGCATTGATACCATTCTCATCCGATAGGTTGGCAAAGAAATGTGGATTAGAGCCCGTTACACCACCATCTCTAAAGAGCGGCGTATTCAAATACAACTCAATATCCGGACCTTGCTTGTCTTCTACTTTCCATGGGGAAGAACCACCTACTACAAACTGCTCATTATAACCAATGGCTTCAGCCATAGTATCATTCACTAACCCTTGAGCATACAATACCAATCTACCTAATCCAAAGTTATAGTGGATATCCTTGGGTACGCGGAAGGTGCAACTGAACGCTCCATTCTCTACATTGGCATCACCTACATACAACTTATTGGGATAGGTTTTGAACTTAACGAATTGCTTCTTTTCAGGATTGGGTTCATCGTTATCGCGGGTAGTCAGTTCTTGCATCTTATCATACAATGTAATGGTCATCTTACCATTCATACGAACCGTATCGTTCCCTTCACCATTCGTCTTAGTTATGTAGCCGCGTAAGGTAATCAAATCCATAGCATGAATTGTATCCGGCAACTCCGAGGTCACGATCTTATAATCTGTCGGATAACTAATACGCAGGGATGGATCGCCTAATAGCACAAAGGCCATCTTGTTGCGCGAATAACCGGTAGCGTTCTTGGCCAATCGTGTTACATCACCCAAGGTGAGCGTGTGCTGACCTTCGCTATTATGTGTAAACAGGTACTGCGCAAAGTTCTGATTGATCAGTTTATTCTCCGAGGCATACACCGTTCTATCGGCCGAGAAGACGGCAATTGCACCACCATGTGGATTCATAACGGCTTCTTCTGCCGAAGAGGTATGCACTTGGTCAAAGTGCGCAAAGTTACAGGTCGCCAATGCCCATACACCTTGATTGGCATTCGTCATCTGCTGCACGTTCTTAATGGTTAAGAACATCTCCGAACAGATATTATTGGCAGAGCCGTGACCTGAATAATCCATAAAGAGCACACCCTTTTGCAGACTATTGGTGAACTGATTATAAGCAACAGGATAACTCTCCCCGGATGCTGATGATTCTTGCACGTACGAATCCAGATAAATCTTATTGACAATAAAATTAGGATTATTCAGTCTCACTACTTCGGCGGCAGCCTCCGATACGCGTGTATGCAAACCATGGTCGTCATCATCCGCCAACCAGCAGGTTTGTTGTCTCCAGTTACCTACATTCTTATTTTCTAAGTAAGTAATCAGTTTGTTTACTACACCATCAGCCTCGTCTTGCGAGTTAATCGGCAATCGACCTACGCCAATCTCCATTGTGCCACGCTCGTCTTTCCATGATGAACCGGATAGACCATCGTTATCGTCCATAAAACCAAAGTAATCATCGGTCGCATAGGCTTGAGTCTCTTCGGTGGAGTTAAGGGCTTGGTACGTCAGCACGCGCGTTGCCGGAGTGGACGCTAATATATTTCGGTTATCAAACGTGCCATCACCAAACAACAATAAAGTCTGCGGCTGTTGGTCTGTTCCCTTGAACTGATCATACATGCTCTTCATCATCCATCGGATAGCCGAAGCATCCGGTGTACCACTGGAGTACTCATTAAAGACTTCCTCCGTGGAAACAGCCATCCACTTATGCCGCGAATCAGCCTGTTCATGTGCCTGAGCTAAGTTATGAGCAGCATACATAAACTCCTCCGGTGCTACAATCACGTGATGAATGCCTTGCAGGTTCTTATGCAGGTTCTGCGGCACAACTACTCCGCGTGATGACGGACTCTTCCAACCGCTATGAGCATTAGTCTGCACAGCAGCGTATGTCTGAATAGTCAAATTATCGCCCATCCAGCAGAGCGTATCGCCCTCCCACCACGTCGGTGTAAGACGGATATGAAGCGGATCGGTGATGTTCCAAATCTGCGTGCCGGCATCTGCCCCGGATAGATGGTAGCAGGATGGCTCGCTAGCATACAGGTTATCCGTATTGCGAATAAATAGGTAATTGTCCTCTATAATCAGTTTGCATGGCACCTGCATCTCAATATAATTCAAGTATGCTAATGCCGAGGCATCGCTATTGGAATAGGTTACTTTAACCGATAAGTCTGACTGCGACGCTAAAGCCGAGGACATCGTGATAATACCTGTATTGGCTCTAGTGTAGAAGTCACTGGCCGGAATAGCCATGATATAGGTGGAACGACTTTGACCCGCTATCGTAGCAGTCATCGTTGTAGCCTCGTTACTGGTGGCCGCTGCATCTACGCGACATACCAACGGCATCGTATCTATTGGGTAACTATAGTAGAATGGAATGGTGATAGATGGTTTCTTATTGTTCAGTACTTCTCCGTACCATTCGCGACCGCCTCCTTCCAAACCCTTAACGTCAATCAAATTGCGTTGATCCAATTCATGCAACTGCAGGTCCGTATAAGAATAAACATCGATATGTTCCGTAGATGCATCAATAAGTGTGTCTGCCGGCATCGTTAAGGCCTCACCGGTGTCGTCGCTCAGGAAATAGCAACCATAGTCGGCATAGCAGTTGCGCGTGTGGGTGAAACGAGAACCGCTCCACTCCCAACCTACAGGACCTTGGGCATAGAATAGAATATAGTCGCCCGATGAGAACACACTATCCGCACCCGTATGCATATACAAAGGTATCTGAGGTACGTCATCAGGATGAGGTAGCGTGAAGTCTTGCTTAATCAGATTGCCTCCGTATCCGAATAAACGCACTTTGTCCGGTTGTAGTCCCATATTTCGCAATTGGTCGTAGGTAAGGCGATAAATACCGGTCTCGGTCACTTGAATCTTAACAAAATGACCATTGGCCAACACCGATTCGCTCACGTACTCATGAGCGGCTACCGTCAACGTGCATAAGAGACATAGAATCAATATGGTAATATGTTTTCTCATTTGATCTTGCAGTATAAGTGTTCTTGTTCAATAGTTTGATTCTCGTGAAGTGGTTCAGCCTCTACCTTAGCATCTATATAGATATAGTCCCCCATCCGCAGCGTTACAATATGACTAATCTGCTCAATGGCTTGTGCTATTTGCTCTTGCTCCTGCTCGGTTAAGGTCTCTACCTGTTGCCATTCACCCACACACAGTGCGTTATCAAAAGCGGTGGCTCGGGCGTACTCTTTCTCCATCCAATCATTAGCAATAAAGTCCAGACCGGGTGCGTATGCATCGTAGTATCGTGCTGCAAAGCGGGATTCAATGCACTTGCCTAAACGACTGATACGAATAACGGTGCATGGGATGTAACGCATATCATCCGACCAATCCGGCAGGAAGAAAGGCTTGCGCTGATTGAGCAAGGATGCGTCGCACTTCATCGTGTATCGATGCGCTCCGTTGTAATATGTCAGTCCGATAATCTTCATTATTTAGCACGAATGAAAATCTGAATAGGTGTGCCCAAGAAGTTCCACCATTCGCGCATCTTGTTCTCCAAGAAACGACGATAAGGTTCTTTTACATACTGTGGCAAGTTAGCAAAGAATACAAACGTTGGCACTTGCGTATTGGGTAACTGTGTGCAATACTTAATCTTGATGTACTTACCTTTGGTGGCTGGTGGTGGATAGTTCTCGATGAGAGGCAAGAACTTATCGTTCAGTTGGGCTGTAGCCACCTTGCGTTGCTTGTTCTCATAAACATCCAAAGCCGTCTCCATCACTTTGAAGATACGTTGCTTGGTTAAGGCCGAGCAGAAGATGATGGGGAAGTCTGTGAACGGAGCTACACGCTCGCGGATAGCACCCTCAAACTCCTTAATAGCCGCATTGGATTTATCTTCTACCAAATCCCATTTATTTACACATACCACCAAGCCTTTCTTGTTCTTTTGAATGAGCGAGTAGATATTCAGATCCTGCGACTCAATACCACGCGTGGCATCAATCATCAATATACATACATCGGAATTCTCAATGGCACGGATGGAACGAACTACCGAGTAGTATTCTAAGTCTTCATTCACCTTGGCTTTCTTGCGGATTCCTGCTGTATCTACCAGGTAGAAGTCCTTGCCAAACTTATTATACCGCGTGTATATGCTATCGCGTGTCGTTCCGGGTATGTTGGTAACTATCGTGCGGTCCTCTCCGATGAAAGCATTTAGGATGGAAGACTTACCGGCATTAGGACGACCTACAATAGCGAAACGTGGCAGTTCTTCAAACGCCTCATCCGTATCGTCTTTCTTGAACCGTGAGCATATCTCATCCAGCAAGTCACCCGTACCTAAACCATTCTCAGCGGAAACGATATAGGGCTCGCCCAATCCTAATTTATAGAATTCCGGAGCGCCATATTGGTTCTCAAAAGTATCTACTTTATTCACCGCTAATACGCACTCTTTCTTGGATTGACGCAATAAGTGTGCCACTTCCATATCAAACTGCGTTACACCTTCGTTGACATCTACCAATAGCAACACAACATCGGCTTCCTTGATGGCCATATCCACTTGGCGGTTAATCTCGGACTCAAACGTATCATCCGAGTTAACTACCCATCCTCCGGTATCAATTACGGAGAACTCCCTGCCGCACCATTCGCACTTGCCATACTGACGATCACGAGTAGTGCCGGCTTCGTTCATCACAATCGCACGACGCGTTTGGGTGAGACGGTTAAAGAGGGTGGACTTGCCTACATTAGGCCTTCCCACAATTGCAAGTATGTTCGCCATTACATTTTTCGTTATTACAATCGTTACACTTTCCGTGACATTTACCACAATGATGTGGATGACGAATCAAATCCAGTTCGGCTGGTGTCACATCTCTGACTTCTAGTATCTTACCTACAAAGTGCAGGTTCTCTCCGGCCAATGGATGATTCAAATCAATGGTCACTTTATCCTCGGTTATCTCGCATATCTGCGCATTCACTATCTGTCCGTCGGCTGTGTTCATTGGCACGATATTGCCCACAAACACACGCTCTTCATCAAACTCACCATCTCCGTTAAAGAACATCGACTTAGGCAACTCCATTACACCATCCGTGTCATATTCGCCATAGGCATCCTTGCAGGCGATGCGGAAATCAAATTCCTCACCGGCTTTTCTGCCTGCCATTGCTTCTTCAAACTTAGGCAACATCATTCCTTCGCCTTGACAATACGTGAGCGGATGTTGCTCCGTTGCACGCTCCATCAACTCTTCTTGATTCTGTTTAGCACCATCTACATATAAATCATAGGTGCATGTCACTACTTTTTGATTTGTTACCACCATGTCACTTTCTTATTCGTTGTACTATTATTTGACTTATCGTATTTCAAATCGGCCAGCATAGATGCGTTCACACCGATGTGGAAGTTATAACTCTTATACGGACCAAATGGCACAAAGCTGGCCGTCATGTTCCAACAGTGCATGTCTCGAGATACATTAAAATTCGTGTACGACCACTGCTTATGCGTAATATCATAACTGGTGGTAGCACTGGCTTTCCATCCCTTACCTAATCCAATAGATGCCGACAGACTGACGTTTTGCGTCAATTCCATACGATATTGCATGCGGCTATCAATGAAATTTTCCTTTGTATGGGGTGCGTCTGCATAACGAATGGTGTAACTAACTGTTAACGACCATGGTATCTCTGTCTTGACATATCCATCGTCTATTTCAGCATCCTTGTCCGGTTCACCGTTATTGCGCTTGGCATTGGTCATCGAACCATCGCTCTGTACTTGCATCTCATCCATATTACCATCGTCCGAAGTTTTCTTGTCTTTCTTGCCGAACCATTTCTTAATGAGGGCATTATTGAAGGTATAACTCAAACTCGTATTCGTACCGGTCCAGTGCGGGAATCTGCCATGATGCCAGTACTGCTTGTCCGTTCTTACCGGATTACCATGAACATCATATTCGTACATGTAGGGGTCTAACTGAGTGGATAAGTTAAGGGTGTAATTAACAAACGGTATCTTGAGCCTCAAGTTAATGTTGAAATTACTCCATCGCATCGAATCCGCCGCAAAGTTATAGGCGCCGCTGATACCTAAGTTATCAATGATGCTGTATATCTTATACGGATTAGTGCCGGTTGTATCTTTGTCATTACGCACCTTTACCTCTAAGTTGTTCTGCACACCAAAACTGAGCGAAGCCGACAACCCTTGTGCGGCATTGCCGTATAACTGCCCATCGTAGTAGGAGTAATTATGTCGAATGCTCTCCCTCACTACTTTCTCGCCCGTAATAGAGTTAATAGAATCCTCGCCTAAACTATTCTTCTCATAGATGTTCTCATCGTAGGTGCCGTAGTACCCCCATAATTTCTTGCCAAAGTCCGGGTGGTAGGAGAAACTCAACGAAGGTGTCAGCACGTGCCTAAAGCGATCTACCTTACTATTGGGGAAGAGTTTCTTAGACGGAATATAGAATCCGTATAACTTGGTGGATAGTCCTAACGATACCGAGAAATCAAACACATTATAGAACCCGTTAGTAGTATCTCTTACCACGGCTTTATTCGTCTCGTCCCATCGCTGACTCACTCGTTGGAAGTACATGCGGTCGGTCAGGTTAATCGTTGGTGTTACGCTGAGGTACTTGAATAACATCCAGTTGGCCGAGATTGGTATATTATGTCTTAATCCGGTCTTCCAATCGCGCAGGAAATCCGAGTGGAAGAAGTCCTTCTCCTTGATGTTATTACCTACAATCTTGGCATTACCCGAATAAGACATCTTGATTTTCTCGTACCATTTCTCCGGGCCCACACGATATTTACGGCGGAAAGGATAGATACTGGACATATTCACGCTCAAGTCCGGCGCCGTCATCGATATGGTGCTATCCTTCGTTCGTTGGTTAAGCAACATACTCATCGATATGCTCCACGGACTGTTGGGGAAGCGTTGGGTATAACTGATGGAACTGGACTTGGTGTTCTCGGCATTGGCTTGACCATTATAGTAACTATTGATATTACTGCGGTTATAGCCGCTGGTTGAGAAGTTCACACTCGCCGAGAACGTAGAGTAGGGGTTGGCCTTGCTATCCTGCTGGTGCGTCCATTGCAGTTTGAGGTTAGTCGCTTGTTCGTAGTCCGGCATGCCACGCTCACCGGTTACGTCCATACGGTAGTTGAAATCAATTGAGCCACTGAATCCGTAACGTTTGATATAGCGTGTTTTGGCATATACTGCCCACGTACCTTTCGTATAGATATCTCCACGAATCTCAAGGTCCATATAGTCGTTAATGGCGAAGTAGTAACCTATACCCTGTAAATATAAACCACGTGATAAGTCGTCGCCGAACGATGGCATAATCAATCCACTCGTGTAGGAGGATGTGAAGGGGAAGAAACCAAACGGAATAGCCAATGGCACCGGTACATCACCTACTACCATATATGCCGGACCGGTAGCGATAAAGTGACCGGGCTTAACCTTCGCGCGAGTCATCTTCAAGTAAAAGTGAGGATGGTCATGATTGCTACAAGTCGTATATCGCCCGCCGGACATCATCATCACGTCCTTCTGCGTCTTCTTCGTCTTATCGGCTACTACATAACCTTCGCCTTGTTCCGTCACTACTTCACGAATAAAACCTTTCTGCGTCTTCATGTTGTAGGTCATCTCTAAACTCTCGTAACTGTCGTTACCATCCTTAAAGACCGGCTTGCCTACTAATTCGTCTTCTATGGTGTCATGATAGCCATTGGCATAAATCAGACTGCTATCCAATACCATCTTAATGCGTGCTGCCGTCAACTCCATGCGCTCATATTGTACCGTACTATTGCCGTACATCGTAGCATGACCGGTACCCATCAAAATGATGGAGTCCTCGGCCACGTATGTCACAGGCGAAGTAATCGCCTCTCCCCATATTGGCATTGCTACAAACAAGGCCAAAACGATACCATATATGAATTTCTTTACACGCATGTATGCGTCAGTGTGCGCGCATTGGCGCAATAAAACGTGCAAAAGTACAATTTTTTTTCCATATAACCAAATAAATTTGCATATAAGCGATTTTTTTTTGATATTATTTTGTGTACTTGCGAAATTCTTTGTATCTTTGCACGTTAAATTGCGTTATTATGAGCGAATTATTGAAGGATAAGATTGAACGTCTGCGCGCCGAGGCGCAGAATTTACGAGCTAATACGGCTGAGGAAGTAGAAGCGTTACGTCAAAAATACCTGAGTAAAAAAGGCGATGTTAGCCTTTTGTTTGAAGATTTTAAGGCGTTGACCAAAGAGCAAAAAGCACAATGGGGAGCGTCCGTTAACCAGCTCAAACAGCAGTTTGAATCGCAAATCAAACAGATGCGAGAAGAGATGGAATCTAAGGTGCAAACTGCTGTCTATAAGGAGGATCTTACCCGTACTCCGGACTCCATCGGATTGGGTGCACGTCACCCTCTATCCCTGGTGCGTGAGCAGATTATCAATATCTTTTCTCGTATCGGTTTTACGGTGGCTGATGGACCTGAAGTAGAGGACGATAAGCATGTGTTTGGTATGCTGAATTTCGCCCCTGAACACCCGGCAAGAGATATGCAGGATACTTTCTTCGTGGAGAAAGAAGAAGGTGTGCAAAAACCGACTGATATCCTTTTGAGAACGCATACTTCCAGCGTGCAAACCCGTGCGTTGACCGATTGGGCTAAAGCCCTCAATAATGACCCGGATAATGCGCCGCAATCCCTTCGTATCCTTTGTCCCGGACGTGTATTCCGTAATGAGGCTATTTCCGCTCGTGCACACTGTTTCTTCCACCAGGTAGAAGGTCTGTATGTGGATAAGAATGTCAGCTTTGCTGACCTGCGTCAGGCATTGCTGTACTTCGCTAAAGAGATGTTCGGACCGGATACCCAAATCCGTCTGCGTCCCAGCTATTTCCCCTTTACTGAACCAAGTGCCGAAATGGATATCTCCTGCGACTTATGCGGAGGTAGAGGCTGTGCTTTCTGTAAGGGTACCGGATGGGTGGAAATCTTAGGTTGCGGTATGGTCGATCCTAATGTGTTGGAGAGCTGCGGTATTGATAGTAAAGTCTATTCCGGCTATGCTTTCGGTATGGGTGTAGAGCGTATTGCTAACCTCAAATATCGCGTCAAGGACCTGCGTCTCTTCTCCGAAAACGATGTCCGCTTCCTCGAACAGTTCGAGAACTGCTAAATCAATGAAAAAAGCACTCCCCTATGTGGCCGTTATCACTTCGATGCTGATTTGGTCAGTGTCGGGTGTTGCCATCAAAACAGCATTACTGTCTTTCTCCAACTTGAGTCTGCTGGTAATGCGTTTTACTTTGGCCATTATTGTGCTCTCGCTCATCGGATTGTGCTTCCGCTCTAACGCGACGTTGGGACTGCAAAAATTGGATAAAAAGGATATCCCCCTGTTCCTCTTGGCTGGATTTTTCCAACCGTGTTTGTACTATTTATTTGAAACCTATACCTACGATGCTCTTTCTTCGCCTACAATAGCGGAGACGCTTCTTTCAACCAATCCTATCTTCGCTCCTATTTTCGCGTGGCTGATTCTGCGTGAGCGCGTCACACGCTATAATATAATAGGTATTGCTATTTCTACTATTGGAATGGTGATGTTGGTATTGATTGGTTCTACGAATTTCGAGTTAGGAAATGCATGGGGATTATTGACGGCTTTCCTTGCTGTCTCTACTGCGGTGCTCTATTCGGTCATTCTACGCCGTATCCCGGCTAAATATAACTCGCTAACAATTGTTTTCTATGTGCAATTGTGTGCTCTTTTCCTCTTTTATCCCATGTGGGGCATAAAAGAAGGAATCCACTGTCCCATCAGTTTAGATATAACCGCTTGGACCACCCAACTTTGGCAGGCGGTGGGTGGAGTAGTGTACTTGGCTTTGTTTGCTACCATAGCAGCGTTTATTTTGTTCTGTTACTCTGTTCGGCAGATAGGGGTTACCAGGGGCAATGTGTTCAATAATATCCGTCCCTTGTTCACGGCTCTGTTTATGTTCTTGCTCTTTGGAGAACATTTACCTGCCGGCAAATGGATAGGAATGTTCCTCATCATCGTTGGACTATTCATCAGCCAAAAGAAGGGCTTAAAGCACACCAATAAGTAATAACTATTCCCTCTCTGCCCCGCTCCGTATATGCGTGTAATTGCGTATACGTTCTTTATGATTCCTTTATGATTCCTTTACTATTCCTTTATGATTGCTTTACTATTTCTTTATGTTACTAAAAGCGTAACCTAAGGGTGCAATCGGGAGAACTGCGTTCTCAGTTCATTCCATCTTGGAATAACACAATGTTGTGTGACACAAGGTTGTGTGACACAGTCCAACTTCCCTTCGCTGCGAAAAATGAGTAAAAAATGCAAAAAAATTTGCACATGTCAAAAAAAAGCAGTATCTTTGCAGCCGATTTTGCGCTTTATGGAAAACATTATCGAATTAGATAAGTTAGAACTGGGCCGCCATTCCTATGAATTTTCATTGGATAACGCGTATTTCAATAACATTGAAAAGACCGAGTTATTGGGCGGGAAAGTGGACGTAAAAGCAGAATTGAACTTGCGCGCAACTACTCTCTCTCTCCATGTTTGGGTAGATGGCGTGGTGCAAGTAACATGTGATCGCTGCTTGGATAGCATGGATATTACAATATGCGAGGACGATGACATGGAAATAGAGCCGGAGGCTCGGTCTTTGGACCTCAACTGGCTCGCATACGAACTGATAGTAGTAAATCTTCCCCTGGTGCACTGTCACCAACCGGGTGGTTGCAATCCTGAAATGGATGCACTTCTCCAAAGCCACCTCTGCTGCCCTTCGGAAGACCCCGAAATACTATAATAACGTTGACGAAGACGGTGCCTTCGGGCACTCGGATAACATTAACAACAACTAAATTAAAAACAACATCTAAAACAAATAAGTTATGGCACATCCAAAACGAAGACAATCGCACACCAGACAAGCTAAACGTCGTACTCATGACGTTGCCGTTATGCCGGCATTGGCTATCTGCCCCAACTGCGGTGCGCATTACATTTACCACACTGTTTGCCCAAGTTGCGGTTACTACCGTGGTAAACTCGCTATCGAGAAAGCTGCTGAAGCTTAATCTTAGTGAAACTAATATAGGCTCCGGGCTTCCGGAGCCTATATCTTCCATTATTCCTAACCTACAACCTTAAAATTAGTTGATTATGTACAATAAAGATCAAAACCCAAACCATTCTAATCGTCCCCGTTTTAGTCAATTCACCCCTGCTCGTGACGGACAACGTCGTCCTCGCGCTCGCTTTTCACGTCCTGCCGAAGGACAACCGGAACGGGTAGAACCGCGTCACGAGAATCGTGGCGAACGCGGAGGTTTCAACCGCGATAATAACGAACAAAGACGTTCCTTCAGACCTCGTTTTCAGCGTAATGCAAGCACCTATACTCAGAAAAAACGCTTTGAGTATAAAGAGAAATTTGAGGACCCAACACAGCCGATTCGACTCAATAAATACCTCGCTAATGCCGGTATATGCTCCCGCCGCGAAGCAGATGACTTTATCTTGGCCGGAGTAGTAACCGTTAACGGACAAACCGTGGATAACTTAGGCGCTAAAGTGCTGCCTACCGACCATGTCATGTTCCACGACCAGCCGGTACGTCGCGAACGCAAAGTATATATTCTTCTCAATAAACCCAAGAACACCGTTACCACTACCGATGACCCGCAGGAACGCAATACCGTTTTAGATATCGTGCGTAACGCTTGCGCGGAACGTATCTATCCTGTTGGACGTTTAGACCGTAACACAACCGGTGTGCTGCTGCTTACTAACGATGGCGACTTGGCCGAAAAACTTACACACCCCAAGTTCGGTAAAAAGAAAATATATGCTGCCACCTTAGACCGCGACCTGGACGAGGTGGATGAAGAAATACTGCGCAAAGGTATCACCTTGGATGACGAAAAAATCATTCCCGATGCATTGGAGTTCCCCAAAGGAGATCGCATCCATATAGGACTGGAGATTCATAGTGGTCAGAACCGCGTCGTTAGACGTCTGTTCGAGAAAGTGGGATACCGCGTTATGCAACTCGACCGCGTCAGCTTTGCCGGATTAACCAAGAAAAACGTGCCTCGTGGTAAATATCGCTTCCTCACTCCTAAAGAGGTTGGTATGTTACAGATGGGGGCTTTTGAATAATGCTCAAACGTTTATTCATAGGATGCTTACTCTTGTGCGTAGGTGTATGCGCCTACGCACAACGATATGTGCAGGCGTGTTCCGATAGTGTAACATACGTGGGACGCACGCTTGTGCGCGATACCGCGGTATGTATGGACTGGACCGCCTCCTACCTGCGGGTAAGCTTCTATGGCACACAATTAGATATATGCGTAAGCGACACCGGACGAAATTACTATAACCTCTATATCGACCGAGACATAACCGCTACGCCCGATAGTGTACTCACCATCACCGGCGATACCATCATCTCGTTGCATGTTTCTGCTACCGATACCACCCATACCCTGACGCTGTATAAACGCACCGAAGGCGAACATGGGTGCACCGTCTTTAGGCATTTCTTAACGGATGGCCACTTCATCCAGGCTTCTAAACTCAAACCACGTCAGATCGAGTTCATCGGCGATAGTTACACCTGCGGCTATGGAGCAGAAAATACCACGCATAAGGACCATTTTACTCCGGAAACAGAAACACCCGCCAAGTCCTTCGCCGGCATTGTGGCACGCTACTTCGATGCCGACTATGTCGTTATCGCCCATTCGGGAATGGGAGTGGCACGGAACTTCAATAGCAAGTTCGCAGGATACTACATGCCTGAACGATACACGCAGATTTTTGATATGGACCGCTCCGACGATATGCGATGGGATACGGCCATGTCGGCTTTTCGCCCACAAATAACCGTCATCCTATTGGGCGGAAACGACTTCTCTACCAACAAAAAACCCAGTTACACGGACTTTGAACGCAACTATATTCGTCTGCTAAAGCGAATAAAAGCCAACTATGGAGAGGACCATCCTATCCTGTGTTGCACCAAGAAAAATAGGGACGAGATCTTTGCTTACGTACAAAAAGTAGTGCGTAATAGCGGCATGAAGAACGTCAGCTACTGCCCGCTATTCGCCAACCTCTTCCATGACGACGAACGAAACATGGGAGCGGACTGCCACCCCAACTACGAAGCACACCGCAAGATAGCACATGTGCTCATTCCTTACGTGGCTACTATGACTGAATGGGAACTACAGGATACTTCCGCGATCGTAGGCATCCAATAACTTTTCTAAATCACGCACTTGCTCTTTCAGTACGGCACCTTGGTCGGTGTCGCCTACTAACATACGATGATCCGTAAAGTCTTGCAATAAAGTACGACTATGGATGTCATCACCGTGAATAATGGCCTGCTGACGACTCTCAAACGACTCGTGCTCCACCAACTGAATGCCGTGACTATTATAAATCAACGTGTATCCGGCTATGCCCGTCTTCTCTTGATAAGGCTTAGAAAAACCTCCATCAATCACAAAACGTTTGCCTTCGGCACGCATTGGACTCTCGCCCTTTAAGGTACGAACAGGTATATGTCCATTCACGATACGTCCTGACTCGGAATCCAAACCGAACTCCGTCAGAATAGTCTCGCAGATATCCTTGCGATTGGCCAACTCATAATAAGCCCCCTTCGTCTCTTCCCAAGTGGACTTATCTGCAATCAGATAACGCTCCAAAGTGGTCATCTTATCCTTGTTGTACAACGGCGAATTAGGACCTTGCCATAAGTACAGCATGAAATCTAACGCATTGTCTTTAGCCTTGCCGTGACCGAAATAGGCGGCACGAATAACTTCATCAATACGCTCCATTAATTGACGACCCTTCACACGCTTGCCGCATACATCAACTTCGGTAAACGTACCATCTTCGTTCAACGGAATAGCTGCGTGATACAGCAGGAAACCGTTGCGCACAAGGAAGAGTGAACCGTGATCGTATAACTGACGCAAATGGCGTTGTAATTTCTCGGACTTGCGGAAACTGCGCTCTAATTGCACCATCAACTCCTCCTCTTCCGTAGTTAATTCATACGGCGACTCAGGACGAATAGTAGGCAGGTTAGTGTCCAATAACGGATAAGTCTGCTTACCTATCGTAATCGTACCTTGCTGCAAGTCCATCTTGTCCAACAAAAGTCGGTCGTTCATCTTCCATTCCGGATGACGCTGGATAATCTGACCTTCTAACTTAAACTGTATAATCGAGATGGCCTTGTGCATCTTAGCCATCAACCCTGCCGAACGAGTCAGTCGCGGGTTATTCTCAAAGTCACGAGTCTGGAATATAGTGCAAGGGTCTTCGCCGTACGTCTCCATCGCAAAGTTAGCCAAAGGCAACAAGTTGATGCCATAGCCTTCCTCTAATGTCTCAATATTAGCGTAACGAATGCTGATGCGCAGTACTGTTGCAATCAATGCACGGTTACCCGCTGCGGCTCCCATCCACTCAATATCGTGATTACCATACTGCACATCGTAATCGCGAATAGTGGCAAGCACCTCCATGATCTTTTCGGCCTTGGGACCTCGGTCAAAAATATCACCTACGATATGGAACGTATCAATCGTCAAAGCATGAATAAGATACGAAATCTCAATCAACATCTTCTCCGCCATCCCGGTATCAATAATGGCATCAATAACGGCATTATAGTAATTGGAACGGTCCTTCTCTATACTGCTCTCATGCAGTAATTCCTCAATCACATAAGCGAACTGTTTAGGCAGCATCTTACGAACCTTAGAGCGGGTGTACTTAACCGTTACGGCACGAGCCACATCTACTACTTGATGTAATCGAGTGCGATACCAACTATTCAAGTCCTTAACGTCCTCTAACTCACCCTTACGAACCAACTCAATGCGCTCGTCTGGATAGTAAATAAGGGCACACAAAGCACGCTTCTCTTCCTCCGACAAGGTGTCCGCATAGATGTCATCCACCTTGCGACGAACTACACCACTGGCATTCTTAACCATGTGGATAAAGGCACTGGATGCTCCGTGTAAATCACTTACAAAATGCTCCGTTCCCTTAGGCAAAGACAAAATAGCCTTCAGGTTGATGAGCTCACTCACCACCGCATTCTTGTTAGGAAACTTCTCGCTGAGCAGATGCAAATACTTGTCTTCTTGTGTCATAGTTGTACCCTCCTTTGATAAAACAAAAAGGGAGACTTTAACAGACTCCCTTTCCCCAGTAGTGCTACCCGGAGTCGAACCGGGGTTTACGGCGTGAGAGGCCGTTGTCCTAGGCCACTAGACGATAGCACCATGACCCTTTCTCTCGAAAGCGACTGCAAAATTACAACAAATTTTTGGAATACGCAAATAAATTTTGATTTTTTTTGAAAAAAAGACGTTTTTTTATTCAAGGCAGATGTCCGAAAGTACAAGATTTTTTAATCAAGAAGGGGAATACGCAAATAAATTTTAAAAAAAATTTGTTTATTTGGCATTTTTTTAGTAATTTTGCGAAAAATTAACTCATTATGCAGAATAATTTCGGTTTTGTACGCGTAGCGGCAGCGGTTCCTAAGTGCCACGTCGCTGATGTTGAAGCCAATGTGGCAGAGGTTAAATCACAAATTACAGAGGCCATCGAGGAGGGGGTTGAAGTGCTCTGTTTCCCCGAACTAACCGTCACAGGATACACTTGTGCCGACTTGTTCTTCACGCAACAGCTCCAGCAAAATGCCCTGAAGGGTGTGCAGGAGATTTGTGAATTCACTCGTGGCAAGTCCATCATCGTCTTGGTCGGCGCCCCGCTCAAAGTCGATAATAACCTCTTCAACTGCGCGTTCGTACTAACCGATGGCGAAGTAGTGGGCGTTGTCCCCAAAATCAACCTACCTAACACCGGTGAGTTCTACGAGAAACGTTGGTTCACCAGCGGACGTGCTGTACGCGAGGCTAATGGACACCCACGCATCCCAACCGTGGAACTATGGGGGGGAGATGTGCCATTTGGTATTGACCTGCTCTTCATGACACGCGCGTACTGCTTTGGCATCGAGGTGTGCGAGGACTTATGGAGCCCCCTGCCTCCATCTACCCAACTGGCCATCCAGGGTGCTGAACTCATCTTCAACCTCAGTAGCAGCAACTGCGTAACCGGCAAACATGCCTTCCGACGTGATATGATTACCCAACAGTCGGCACGCGTTCATTGCGGATATATATACACCTCCTCCGGCGTGGGTGAATCCACTACCGACGTCGTCTTCTCCGGCTCTACCTACATAGCCGAGAATGGCGAACTGCTCGAGATGGGCGACCGATTCATGCGGGATAGTAGCATGGTGATTACCGAAATCGATATAGAGCGTTTACGCACCGACCGTCAGCGAAATACCAACTTCACCAAGGACCAACACGGACATTATCGCAAGATCAATGTGGCGCCTATCGAATCCGAATTAGGCGATACCGAACCTATCCACCGTCGTTTTTCCATGACTCCCTTCTTGCCGTGTAAAGGCACCGAAGATGCCTACTGCAGCGATGTGCTCTCTATCCAAATAAGCGGCTTGGCACG
>JAGHRV010000004.1 GCA_018066175.1 Candidatus Colicola equi
GTTATCTGCCCTAATGAAGCGGAAGAAGTCAAACCTGCTGTCAGCCGTGCTTACGATGCCGGTATTCCTGTTATCATATCCGACAGACATGTTACCGGAGAAAAATATACGGCTTTTGTTGGAGGAGATAATTACCAAGTGGGACGCTTGTTGGCAGACTATGTTTCTTCGCTTGCTGATGATCTTTCCTTAACAGCGGGTAAGCAAATCAGAGTGTTGGAGATATTAGGGTTACCCCATTCGTCGCCCGCTGAACTTCGTCACAAGGGATTTGTGGACGGTATTCGTCAGCAGCCTGCTATTACTATTGTTAGTCAGGTTTATGCGGATTGGTTTCAAGATAAGGCACGTTTATTGGTCGATTCGGTACTGACTGTGAATCCTGCAATTGATGTGATTGTGGCTCAAAACGATGTTATGGCTTTGGGTGCTCATGAAGTCGTGCGCAAGCGCGTGTACGATAGGCACGTATATATAGTAGGTGTTGATGCCATAGCGGGTCCTAATGGCGGTGTGGCTGCCATCTTGGATGGCTATTTGGATGCAAGCGCCACCTATCCCAGTAGGGGAGATATCGTGATACAGACAGCTGCCGCCATATTGACTCACCAACCCTATCAGCGTGAAACAGAATTACGAACCATATTGGTTAATAAGGATGTAGCGCGCTCTATGCAACAAATGGCAGAGCGTACCAACCACGAAGTGGATGCTATTCGTATGTTGGAGCAGAAAGTGGGAAATCTGAATAGTCGCTGGCAGTCACAACGGATAGCAACCTTTTCTTTGATTGCATTTATTGTTCTGCTTATCAGTTGTTTATTTGTCTTGTACCGCGTGGATAGGTATCGCAAGCGTGTGCATAAAGAACGTGAAGAGAATGCCCGCCTGGTCGCTCAACAGAAAGAGCAATTAGACACTATGCGTGCTGAACTCAATCGTATTAAGGTCAATAAATCCCAAGACGAACTCTTTGTGGAGCGGTTGCAGAAAGAGATGGATGCACATATTGATGATTCCGAATGGAGTATTGAAGACCTCAGCGGTGTCCTTGGCATGAGCCGCACACAACTATTCCGTAAAACGAAACAGTTGATGGGATATGCGCCATTAGACCTTATCAGGCACATGCGGCTATGCAAAGCCCA
>JAGHRV010000035.1 GCA_018066175.1 Candidatus Colicola equi
TTCGCTTTACCGCCTGCGATGACCAACAATGTTTAGCGCCTGAGATTTATACGTATCATTCGGATACGTCCTCGTGTCTTTGCCGACAGCGAGCCGACGGCGAACCGACGGCGAACCGAACCGTTAACGAACCGTTAACATCATCGTCTGATTATGGTTGGTTATTCTTAATGGGATTGTTAGCCGGCTTATTAGCCATCTTTACACCATGTGTATGGCCTATTATCCCAATGACCGTCTCTTTCTTCCTTAAAAAAGGCGGAGGCGTACGCGATGCGTTGCTGTATGGACTCAGTATAGTTCTTATCTACGTTGGTTTAGGGTTGCTCGTCACCGTCATCTTTGGTGCCTCAGCCCTCAATGCCCTATCCACTAATGCTATCGTCAATCTGTTCTTCTTCGCTATCTTAGTGGTCTTTGCCTTGTCTTTCTTTGGTTTATTCGAAATAACCTTGCCTGCCTCTTGGTCCACTTCGCTCGATAAGAAAGCACGGCTTACTAAGGGTTGGTGGAGCATCCTACTCATGGCTACCACCCTCGTGGTTGTCTCTTTCTCGTGCACAGGACCTATCATTGGTACGCTGCTCGTGGAAGCAGCGTCGCATTCGTTACTCGCACCTACCATCGGTATGTTAGGTTTTGCCGTGGCGCTCGCCTTGCCCTTTACACTCTTTGCCCTCTTCCCGCAATGGATGAATCAACTGCCTAAGTCCGGAGAATGGATGCAAGGCTTTAAAGTCACGCTTGCGTGCCTCGAACTGGCTCTCTCACTCAAGTTCCTCAGCGTAGCAGATATGGCGTACGGATGGGGTATATTGCCGCGCTGGCTCTTTATCTCCCTGTGGATAATATGCTTTGCCGGATTAGGCATCTATCTGATTCGCCGCAGTTGGGTAGGAAAAGTAGTCGCCATCGTTTCATGGCTGTTCACTATCTACCTTATCCCCGGCTTATGGGGAGCTCCCGTCAAGATGATTGCGGCCTTTGCTCCCCCTGCACCCACATCCGATCAAACGGTCTTCTATAACTACGAAGAAGGACTGGAATATGCCCGACAAACCGCTCGACCTGTCTTGGTTAATTTCACCGGATATGGTTGCGTTAATTGTCGCAAGATGGAGGAATTTGTGCTATCCAATGATTCGGTGCAAAAACGGATACAGAACTACGTTTATATCATGCTCTATGTGGATTCACGAATGGATGCGGATGCCAACGAGATAGAAGATGGTATGGAGAATAGTCGACTGCAGCAGGAACGTTTCGGCAGCAATGCCCAGCCGTTCTTCATCCAGTTAGACGCCAACGGCACTCCCATCTCCGACCCCTGCGCCTTCATCATCGATCCCGATAAATTCCTCCGCTGGTTAGTCTATTAACCACACACCATACACCACACACCAAACACCGCACACCAAACACCAAACACCATACACCAAAAAGCCCGACTGTTTCCAGCCGGGCTTAATTTCTATTAGAGTGCTCTAAGCACCGTTATTTCACCTCTTCAAAATCCACATCCTCTGCGGCATTGCCTTTGTCGTTGCCGTTATTGGTTGGACCTTGAGGACCTGCTTGTGCACCTGCGTTCTGAGCATTAGCGGCGTTGTACATCTCTTGACTGGCTGCTTGGAAAGCGGTCATCAGTTCGTTGTTGTACTTCTCGCACAAGTCAGCATCTTTCTTCTCGTAGGCCTCTTTCAATTTCTTGAGAGCAGCCTCGATAGGAGCCTTCTTGTCGGCAGGGATCTTGTCGCCTAACTCTTGCAGTTGTTTTTCGGTTTGGAAGATAGTAGCATCGGCCTTGTTGAGTTTTTCAACTTGCTCTTTGGCTTTCTTGTCTGCTTCGGCATTAGCCTCTGCTTCAGCCTTCATGCGTTTGATCTCTTCATCGCTCAATCCGCTGGATGCCTCAATACGAATCTTCTGTTCCTTGCCGGTAGCCTTATCCTTGGCCGTTACATTCAGAATACCGTTAGCGTCAATATCAAAGGTCACTTCAATCTGTGGCTCACCGCGACGAGCAGGCATGATACCATCTAAGTGGAAAATACCAATCTGCTTGTTTTGAGCAGCCATTGGACGCTCACCTTGCAGCACCTTGATCTCTACGCTCGGTTGGTTATCTACAGCCGTTGTGAACACTTCCTGTTTTTTGGTAGGAATAGTGGTGTTGGCCTCAATCATGCGAGTCATCACGCCACCCATCGTCTCGATACCAAGACTCAACGGAGTAACATCCAGCAGCAATACATCCTTCACCTCACCGGTCAATACACCACCTTGGATAGCAGCACCTACAGCCACTACTTCGTCTGGGTTAACGCTCTTATTGGGCTCCTTGCCGAAGAAGTTCTTAACTGCCTCTTGGATGGCAGGAATACGAGTGGAACCACCTACCAAGATGACCTCATCTATATCGCTTTTGCTCAGATGAGCGTTGGTTAAGCAAGTCTCACATGGAGCAATCGTGCGCTTAATCAAATCATCCACCAGCATCTCGAACTTCTGACGACTCAACGTCTTAACCAAGTGTGCAGGCACACCATTTACCGGCATGATGTACGGCAGGTTAATCTCCGTGGAAGTGGTGTTACTCAACTCAATCTTAGCCTTCTCAGCTGCTTCTTTCAGACGTTGCATTGCCATTGGGTCTTTGCTCAGGTCTGCACCGCCGTTCTCGTTCTTGAACTCTTGAACGAGCCACTCGATGATGCGTTGGTCAAAGTCATCACC
>JAGHRV010000038.1 GCA_018066175.1 Candidatus Colicola equi
ACCAAGAAAAACACTATGGCAAAATTAGAGTATGCTTATCCAATCACCGCCGTTCATGGCGTGATGGACCGTAAGTCTCGCTTCGGCGCTGCTAAACGTAGTATGCGCAACCAAGAGGGTGAGAGTAAGCCTTACTCCGTTCGTTACGGGGTACGTCTTAGTCAACCATCCGAGGATGAGTTGGCAGCTCAAGCACGCTTCGGTGCTGTGGCTACTGCTGTCAAGCTTCGTAAGTTGGACCCCAACAAGACCCGCACCGATGCGGCTGCCTTCAAGGCGCAATCCACTTACAAGACCATGCAGGCCTACTTGTGGCACGTTTGCGGCGACGAGTACGACGCAGCTCACGCTGGCTAAGCGACCGACCGGGAATGAGGGGACGAACACCCCTCTTTCTCTCAAAGTAAAAAAACATTATGCGAATAACTATTCAACTCATATTAGCAACAATGATGTGCACCGCCGGAGTGGTCATCGTCTTAGTCTGTATTCAGATTGATCCCGAAGGTGAACTGCATGAATCAATACTCGTCTGTTTAGGTGAAATACTCACCTTTGCCGGCTCTGTAATCGGTGTGGACTACCACTACCGAGTAAAGAACGAAGATAAAAACTAACAACTAAAAACTAAAAACACCATGAAAGACAAGGACAAAAAAGGATTGTGGAAGTTCCTATTGGGACTACTCAAAATCATCTTCCGCATCGGAAGCAAGCAACTCGAAAAGAAAATTGACGAGGAGAAAAAGTAAAGGACTTTTCAAGTCCCCCCGAAAAAGCTCATAAGAGGTGTTTCGGAGAGGAGGAGCACAACTCGCCTGTTGATTAAGCCTTGCGGCAATCAACCTTTGCGAGGTTGTTGCTCCGACGAAGAAGAGGCAGCCAAATAGGTTGCCTCTTTCTATTGTAGATAGACGATATGACATCCGGATGTCTCGTTCAGGATCTTGCATTTGGTGCAAATTTTTATGTACCTTTGCACTCACAAAGATTTAACAATGAACATATGTCGCAACAAGAATCTATAAAACAATTTGACTCACAAATATCTCCAGCGAATGACACAAAAGATGACACAAATGTCCACAAAGAACTAACGGAAAGACAGCGAGTTGTTTTGAAAATGATACAAGCAGATGTTACCATAACTTCTCAAAAGATTGCCCAAGAAATGTCCCAAGAAATGTCCCAAGAAGTCACCATAAACGAAAGGACAATAAAACGAGATTTGGCGAAAATGCGTGAATTAGGGGTTCTCCGCCATGTTGGAAGTACGAAAGGTGGGCATTGGGAAATCGTGGGAAAAGATAAAAAATGAATAAAACATATAATGTGACACCAAAATGACCAAAAAATTTGACAAAGTGTATAGCCCTGTCTGTATTAGGTAATCAATAATCCGCCACCGGACGAATTGGCATTGCGAAACAACGCTCGTAATAATCGGCAGTATCTGTATAGAAGACACTGAAACACATATCAACCGCATAATTGGGAGTACCACCTGCATAATTGGGAATACCAACTGCTTTGAGAGAGGCAGATCTATAATATCCCAAAACTATGTCTCCTTTGTCTCCCATTGTAACATCGTCCCAACGAAACCCGGCTGCGGGAAGAAAGATGTGGACATCATTATCTACGGAATAGTCCCCAATTACTATATCTTCTGTGTATTCCGGAGATTGTCTCTTCCCTCTATCCTCCGTATTCTTCGCCTTGAATACTATATATCCGCGAACACCGGAACCTTTGTAGTCTGTACACCACTGCCAAAAACATCCCGATACTAAATTGCCAAATTCTCTAATCGTTGGCATGCGCCACGGCTCTCCGAGTTCTTTATATGCCACATCGTCATCAAGATGAAGCACAGTATCACCGTCAATAGGACCATCTCCGAACCAGTATTCCAGAGCGTCAGTAGGAACATATTTCGTCAGTTGCAGTTCCTGTCCATCCTTACACCAAGCGTATGTACCCCAACTATAAAACGGTTTGGGCTGGGTCTCACCCCATGCATAATATTTTCCAAATTCTTCCGGTGAAGAGGCACTTATGTTGCATGATGCCCATTTTACGCCCACACCTAAATCCACCTTTTCCGGCTGTGGGTGTGAGGATGTGACGAACGTCTTGATTTCACCGAAATGATAGACTTTGTTAAACAGTACATAGGCACGATAGTAGTATGATGTGTTGGCGGTCAGTCCATCAATGTAAACTTCAAATTTGCCATCAGAACTTATTTGTGTTGCCTCAACGTCTATTGCATTTATGTTGAGGTCATTTTCAGAATACTCAATACCATAGATGACAGACAATGCCTTTTCCGAATTTTGCCGACAAACACCTTGTATTTTGGCAGAAAAAGCCCCCAACTCTACAACTACACCGGTTTCGGCAATGTCAAGGGTTGCCGATTGTTTTTTTTCGCACGACACCAAAGTGATAACAAAACAAATAAGTAACGTAATTTTTTTCATATTGATTCTTGATGATTTTCAATTTGTCAATCAGAGACCGGACGGATTGACTGTCCATAATAGCGTTTCTCGCACTCACCTACCTCTATGTTTTCGGAATCAAAATAGAGATAATAAGCGCTATTGGGAATTGATGGGGAAAGAGATGACGCCCAATAATTGCCGTTGCTTCCAATATCATTAAAAACTTCTTTTGAAGCATATCCGGCAGCCGGAAGGAAGATGTGAACATCATTGTCCAACGAATAAGACGCAGAAATAGCTTCAGAGTTCCTTTTTCCTTTGTCTTCATTATCTTTTGCCTTAAATACCACGTAGCCCTTTACCCCTGATTCTTTGTAGTTTTCAAACCATTGCCAATAGCAATCGGAAACAAGTTTACCAAACTCTTCAGCTGTAGGCATACGCCATAACCCACCAAGTTCATGCGTAGCAACATCATCGTCCGGCATAAGGCAGGTTTTATTGTCACCGGAATTGTATTTTGTCATATTGGATTCCGTTCCGTCTGCACTCCACAGGTATGACTCCCAAGCGTAGAATGACTTGGTTTTAACCTCTCCCCAAGAGTAATATTTTCCACCATCAGTAGGAGCAGTTGCACTTATGTTGAACGAAGCCCACTTTACGCCTACCCCCAAGTCTATCTTTTCTGGCTCAGGATGCGCCAATGTGATAAAACTTTTCACATTTCCGAATGAATATGCCCTGTTGTATAAGACAAATGTACGGTAGAAATATTCTGTTCCCGGATTCAGATTGTCAATGTCAACAGAAAACAGACCGTTCTCGTCCATTTTAGAACCATTCAGAACGATAGCGTTCCTTGTAAGATCTGTATTAGTATATTCTATTCCAAACGTTACAGATAGTCCCTCTATATTCTTTTGATTGCAGTAACCGGAAATTTTAGCGGTGAATGCCGTAATATCTGTGGCATCACCGGTTTGGGCAATACTTCTTGGCTCATCTATGTCTTTGCAACCTACCAATGCGATAGTGACTACAACCATCAGTGTCCCCAAAAGTTTTTCCATAATTATTGTTTTTTTCAAAAAATAGAAAGGATAGTATATGAAATGTGGCACAAAGGTACAATAAATTTTTGAGATATGCAAATATCTTTGAATTTTGTAACGTAAAAATAACAAGTTGTGCCCCAAAGAGCGCATAAATTCATAGCATCTGAGAGTGTGCTCTTAGTGCATTACAATACTGACGAAAAAAAGGTAGGAGAATAATTGAAAAAAAATATTGCCTCCAAATTTGCGTATATTAGAAAAAAATTGTACCTTTGCACAGAATATTAACCATTTGTTCGTGTTTAGGGGTGCCTACGATGGCTGAGATAATACCCTTTGAACCTGAACAGGTAATGCTGTTAAGGAAAAATGAAATCATTTACTGAACGTGCTTGGGAACAAGCACAACCTATCATGGCGCGTATTTGTGCGCACCCTTTCTTACAAGAGATGGCCGCTGGTACACTCTCTCGTAATAGTTTCAAAACCTATTTAGAGCAAGATTGCATCTATGTTACCAATTATGGCGACGAGTTTATGCGTTTAGCTCACATGCTACCTAAGAGCAGAATGCAAGAACTTTTCGTACAATTCGCTCAAGAAGGTATAGCTGCTGAGGAGGTACTTCATCAGATGTTGATGACGGAATTTGGAGGCTCCAATGCGCAACCTATGAAAGGCACGTTAGATTACATGAACCATACGCGTCAATTCTTCAATCCTGAGGATTTGTCGATGGCGATGGCTGCCATGTTGCCTTGTATGTGGGTCTATAATGAGGTAGGAAAGTATATCCTTTCTATCGAAAAAGACGCTGAGCACAATCCTTATCATGAATGGATTAGTTGCTATGCCTCGGATTTAATGGATGAAGGTGTACTGAATGCACTTAAACTAATCAACTTATTGGCAGATAATGAATCGCCAA
>JAGHRV010000079.1 GCA_018066175.1 Candidatus Colicola equi
TGGGTGAGTGGCTGAAACCAACAGTTTGCTAAACTGTCGTACGGGTAACTGTACCGGGGGTTCGAATCCCCCCTCTTCCGCAAGCGTTGAGGATTGATACTGAAACGCAAACAAAAATGGAAACTCAAAAGGGTTTCCATTTTGTTGTATATACGTCGGCTAACGTTGAGAATTTATTCGCATAAGGGAGCAAACGGATATACAACGAATGGCTCTTAGCCATGATTGTGCGTTTCAGTAGTTCTCCCTTCGACGCTTGACCACGGAACCGCCGGAGGTACTGGGCATTCGGGGGAATTTCGCAAAGCGAAAGGCGGCGTCCGAATCCCCCCTCTTCCGCAAAAATACAAAAAAGCGCACCGAAATGCGCTTTTTAGTACTTAGTTATCAGTTATCAGTTGTCCGAGTTCCATGCCTACGGCGTTGTAAATCTTGCCTTTCTTGCGGATAAGCAGTTGTCCCTTGTGGATATACTTGCCATTGTGCATCGTGCATTGTCCACCGTCAACCGTTTCAAGGTCGGTACCTTTGGCGGTGACAGTGAACTTCACGGTTCTGTCGTAGGAGTTGAGTCCCTCAAATGACATAGAGCCGTCTGCATTGATTGTTAGGTCTCCGCTTTGTATCATCCAATCGGCATCTGGAGTACTTGCGTTAGAAGGAAGTAATCCTCCTTCACTCCAGCCAAGACATTTAATGACAGGATAAGTGCCCGGAAGGACAGTACTGTCTGCTGCAAAGTTGGGACATAAAGTGATGAAAATATTTTGGTCTTCACCACCTCCGGTTAGTAGGCAGGTATCACCCTCCAGAAGACTTAAAGCCACATTTGCATATTCAAACACGGCATCAAAATCACTTGTTTTGCAATCTCCAAGAATAGCACCTTTGTATCCGGTGCCTTTTATGATATAATATATCGAATCACCTGCGAGAAGAGATGCTTCCAAGAAGAGATTTTTACCCTCTTCTGTAATAACAAAACGGTCGATGTCTCTTACATCATATTTATAACCTGTCTCAGGACTGCGGAATGTACAACCGGGGAGGTCCATTGAAGCAGTAAAGTCTCCGCTCACCGTATCGGTTTTTATCATAAATAAGGTAATCATATAGGCATCTAAATATGCTTGAGCAGCATATATACCTTCTTTAAAAATATACTCAGATATTTCGAAATCCACATTTTCATCAAACGTGATAGTATCTTTGGGCTCGACGTAGTTGTATTTCACATTCAAGTGCCCCTCCTGATTGTAGGAGTTCTTGGCATTGACAGTTACGTTTAGTTTGCCATACTCGTCATAGTAGAGCGTAACACTGCCTTCGGTTATAAACCAAAAGTCGCGCATTATACCGGCGACATTGTCCATTGTAGCTGCATAACAATACTGTGGCTCAAAGTTTTCTACTCCAACGGATAAGAGAGCGGTACCCTCTTCATGGCTATCAGAGATGGTATACGTGCCGGCAGGAATCTTAGTAGAATCAGGACTGGTGTAGAGTTCTAAATTGAGTGTATAGCCTATGTTATTGGCTTCAATGTTGATAATGCCGTTGTTGAGGTAGTAACTCATTTGGAAGTATTCAAAGTCTGCATTTAAGGGTATATCTGTGTCATAATTCAGTGCCTTAGTAAGGTGTGTCAAGTGGAACAGATAGACTTTGCCATTATCGGCAAGAAACTCACCATCCAGAACAATACTATCTTCTATTTCCGCGATGGTCATCTCACCTTTAATAAAGTTATTCTTTACCGTATCTTGGGAAGATGCGAAACGAACCAAATTGTAATATCCCACCGTATCAATGGTTTGATTCTCAAAAGAAAAAGTGCCAAACTTTTCGATTTGGTTGGTGCGAATATAAATATACAATTCCTCTTCGTCATGGGTAGAATACATCCATCCGACCTGTTCCCAAGTCTTGGGATTATACACCTCATCGATGATGAGAATGTCATTAAAGATACGAACTGTGTCCGGTTTGGACGATTTCTGTGCCCACAACCCTGCGCATAGCGTCAGGGCGGCAAATAAAATAGTTAGTTTACGCATAATTGTTTATCAGTTATCAGTTGTCAGTACTCAGTTATTGGTTATGACGGTATCTTATTCTATGATAATGAACTCCACGCGGCGGTTATGTTGTCGTCCTTCGGGTGTATCGTTGGTGTCGATAGGTTCGGTTAGTCCTTTACCTTCGGTCTCTAATCGCCAAGCCTCGATGCCACGTTTGAGCATGGACTTACGTACGGATGCAGCCCGTCCTTCGGACAGTCGTTGGTTATATTCGGCCGTATTGGTATTGTCGGTATGTCCCACTATCTTGACGCGGATATAGGGATATTCATGCAGCATCTGATAGAGGTCGTTCAGTCCGGGTTGCGAGGAAGGCAGCACCTCTGTCTTGTCGGTAGCGAAATAGACATTCTGCAGGATGATTTTCTGTCCGGTAGTCACTATCTGTCCCTGATAAACAGCAGTATCAACTGGAGTTTGGAGTATGGATTGTTCGCTACGCTCACTGATGGAGTATGGAGTATGGACTGTCCTTATTCCATCAGCGTCAGCGGTCCTTATTCCATCAGCGCAGCGGTCCTTATTGCTAATTGGTAATTGGTCATTGGTTAATGGGTTAGTTGACGATTTGGCTTTGGGTTTCCGTCCGAGGTCGTAATAGATGCCAAAGCGCAGACCGACCATCCAGGGGAGTAACGTGGACGCTGACGTTAACGTTGACGTTGACGGTGCCTTCGGGCACTCCGATAAAGAGGACGTAGACACGGAGGATTGGCGGAAGTCGCGGACACCTATTTGTCCGAAGATACCTAATTCGTAATGGGCACGTTTAGGTTGGATGAGATGGTCTAAGTTCCAACCTACCTCGCAGATGATTTGTGGATTAAACCGCAGTAATATCTTTCCGGACTCGGAGGTAGAATTGCTGTATAGTTGGTGCCACGGCATAGCAGAGAAATCGTCGATTAACCGATAATCCGCTGCAGAGCGGGTGATGTCGGCCGACAGATGGTATTCGGTCCATACGGGCAGAGAGAGTCTTACGCCTAATAAGCAATACACCTTGTCGCTTTCCATACCAAACATAATCGGGATGGCTGCAGATAACACGTGTTGTTGCTCCACGATGTTATACATCTGAGTGCGATAAACCATGGAAGGCGAAGGTGACGTAATGGGGTCTAAGAAAGTAAGATGACCGGTGAGGTGGTTGCCGGTATATTGTGCCTCCAAGCGGATATCCATTCGGAACAGTTTATATCTGAGTTTATACCCTACTCCGAGTCCTCCTCCCACAAATCCTTGTGTCGATAATCCTTCCTGCACGAACGTATGGCGGCTGTAGCCGATGTTGCCGTAGAAGCCTAAGTAATTGCGTGCCGAATCGGTTGGGTATGCGGCGAGCGAATCATACGTCAACGTTGACGAGAACGTTGACGAGGACGTTGACGTTGACGGGATGCGAGCATCTCTTCGGGATTGAGATTGGGATTGAGATTGGGATTGAGATGGGGATTGGGATGGGGATTGGGATTGGGTTTTGGCGGCTTTGGATTTGGCTTTGGCTGCTTTGGCTTTGGCTTTGGCACGTGCTTTGGCGGCCTTCGCTTTGGCTTTAGCTTTAGCCTTTTTAGCCTTTTCTTTTTCCTTAGCTCGTTTAGCGGCTGCTTTGGCTTTAGCCTTAGCCTTAGCCGCAGCGGAGGTAGTCTGTGCGGCATAGACCACAGACGATTGAGGCTCAATTCCTACGAGCAGGAAGAGGGCAAGTAATATGTAGATTATTCGCTTAATAGTTTAAATGTTTTTACAGAACCATCTGCAAGATGGCATACTAATATATACAGTCCTTGTGACGGCAGGTGGTCAATGGTAGTAGCCGGCAGGATAGATGAATTCACGATGGTGCCTTCACCAACATACTGGCCATCTACGTAGTATATTTGATACCGTCCAAACATATTGCTTTCAATCTTGATTTTCCCTTGGTCCGGCACTATTTGGATGACCGGTTCTTCCCATTGTCCCACATAGGTTGAGTCGGACATCTCTACCGGATACACGGCACAGGTGCGGAAGGTCTTACCATCATCAGAGCGAGTCAATTCTGCCCAATAAGGTTCTCCATAGGACAAGGACCGTTGCAACATATACGACTGATGCTCCCCTTGCGCCGCCATTGGTAGTCCATCGTGGAACCATTTGATGGCAGAGAACTCATAGCCGCCGTTGAAGTCCTTATTGAGCAATGCCAGCACGTCAGACCAACGTTGCTCGATAATCCATGCCGGATAGAGAACACGAATAGTATCTGTCATCTCAACTGTATTATGGCACACCCCTTCTAAAGTAACCGTATACGGATAATTATCCGGGCGCAGATACGGCACCGAATCGGAGTGAGGAAGAACGATTTGCAATTCCTGCAGAGCCACCGTATCTACCGGTCCTGTTATGTCGCTAAATCCTCGCGAATGAGCGACCGGTTCAAAGCGGATGGTGTATTGAGTAATCGGAGCCTCTATGTCGCTGAAAGTAAGCGTAATAAGTGAATCTTCTGCACAAGGGATAGTGGCTGTTACCGAACCGGTTAGTACCGGGCAACAGTCTTTGACATGAAGCGGTTGCTGAATACGCAACGAGTCGCAACCTCCTGCATAACGAATGGTATCATATAGAACGATATCGCCTGTTTGGTGGAAGATGTATTGACGGCCCGGGTAGGTCTCGTAAACACTATCTAAACAAATCGTATCTCGATTGCGGTCTGATGTTGTAACTGGTATGATAGTGAGTTCCAGCGTGCATAGTGAATCTAAACATGAATGGTCGGCATAATAGGGGTCAATAAAGACTCTATCTGTGTCTGCGATAAAGACAGGATGCACATCTATCTGATCCGTATAGGAACGTCCCCGCCAATAGTAAGTACGTAAACTATCTTCGCATATCGTATCTCGGGTGGTGAATGAGGAAGGATGATAAATACTGAAGTTCAACGTATAGAGTGTATCAAAACATCCTTCGGTATTATACGTTGTATCCCTGTAAACACCATCTGCACGCAACGTATCTCCATGCCAAACAAACGTATCTATCTCACAAACTTGAATGGTATCCATTTGACGATAGCCTTTCCAATGGAGATAGAGGAAAATAACACTATCGCAGCCATATTGATTGGGCAATGTATCTCGATAGATACCTCCTTCGCGATACCTATGTTCACCGGACGGAGTATGCCATATATAAACGGAATCATTGCAGACGGTATCGTATCGGATAGCCAGCGAGAAGGGGTCTTGCCAACTGCCCGGAGCAGCACGACGTGGCATCCGTTCCGGAGCATCGTAGGTCTCACCATAATCATAAACCGTCAGATGCAGCACCAAGATAGAGTCACAGCCATATACAGAAACAAGCGTATCGGAATAATAGCCTGGGTCGGTATAAGGCAGACCATTAAACACATAAAAGTCTCCGCGGCAGATAGTCACCGACGTTGTATCGGGTCCGTACACAGGATTGACATGCAGGTAGCCTTTATAGATAATCGTGTCATGACAGCCTCGTACTTTATCGGGCACTGTGTCGCAGAAGAATCCTGCATCGTAGTGACGAATCGTGCCATGCTGCAAATAGTCTCCGGCACATATCGTGTCATCGCCTTCTATGGTTCGGATAGTAGAAATCACATTTACGATGGCTTTTTGGTCCACGGTTGATTCGCATGCCCAATCGTCTATACCGACCTTAAGCGTGATGAGGTATTCGCCACCGGTGACCAGATAGAGCGAATCCGGTTGGTATTTATATAGATAGAAGTCGGTATCTGGTCCCACTATATGCCATTCAGCGTCATCACAAGGTGTAAGTGGTTGCAGAGTGTCCGTGCCTTCGGCATTGAGAGATATATAACTGGTATTGACTAAGATGACCGTATCTTGGCACGAACCCGGGTGATGGTAATGCACCGTATCAAAGCGAGCGATTGGGAAGCGAGATTCGGCCTTACGTTCCACCGTGAAGTAACAATCGGCATTCTCTACATTCTTCATCTTGCACGAATATATAGTTCCATCATTCGGCACTTCGATGGAGTCGGCCGTTGAGATGACTTGACCGGTTGATAAGTTAGTCCATTCATACAAGAATCCCTGCGGAGCCTTAAACTTAGATATACCTGATGTATTACCACATTCCACCAAGGAAATCTTGCCTTTAGTGCGATCCAGTCCGAAATAAGCATAACCGTAGTGACCATATTCACCGCAATCCTTGGTAGTCAGACGCACCAGAACTGTTTTACCAATGTAATCCGACAAGTCCACACCCATTGTAGTCCATTCCTTCCAACAAACCGTTGCATCGGCTTGTTTAGATTTAGTTCCTGGATATAGACCTTTATAATATAACCCAGTATGCCAATTCGTCAATCCTTGATCTCCTGCAGTAAAGTCAAAACTATAACATTCAGACCCCAAGGGCTTACCATGCTCATCAAAAATCTGCATTATGAACTCAGGCCGCTTATCCTGGTGGGCAGGTAACTGCAAGACGGCGGCATAGTATAGCACCAAGAATGGATGTTGTTCTGTAATTGGGATTGTATATGTGATACACTCCGAGCCGCGATAAGGTTTATGGGCTTCGATGTCATCACTCCATGCCGTATTACCTAACCTGACCGAAGGACGACCATCCGGCAAAGTCATTAGCAGATTACCACCTGTATAAGGATCGAACACAGCAGAATCACAAATCGTATGACGGCTCTTCCAACCATCCTCGCCTCCCCAACCAAAGTCCACCCTATCGGTGAATTCAGTAGGATTACCAACCGTCAATCCGTACTGACAAAGAGCATTATCTAAGTCGAGATAGTCAAAGTATGTTGTATCCTCTTCCTCAACCGGAACGCGCTTGACAGACGCACAACGCAACGTAAAACGCCGGTTAGAAGTCTCATTAGCCGCAGCCGTGAACGTATAGTCTTGTTCAAACAGATTGACCTCTTGGTTCAATTGCGCATCGTATAGATAGAGGGCATCCAACGCAGAACGATTATAATGAGCATCATCAAAGCGAATCGTGTATTCGCCGGACTGATACACCGAGTACCCTAACGATATATGTGAAGCGGACTCGGCATTCATTGCAGCGAAACATAACTGATTACCCTGACTGACGACATAGATATTCAGGTCGGCATTCTGCCACTTACTTAGGTCCGCATTATACTCGTATGCGTCGGTGTACTCCTTACTTATTATCACGCCCGCATAATCCGTGCGAGAGGCAGAGGATAGACTGACACCTGTGGCCATCTGATGAGTGGGCACGGCACGCTTAGGCGTTTGTTGCACGCGCTGATCTAAACTAAACCGCAACGCATCTCCTTCTCCTATCTGCACAAAGAAATTCTTGAAGGCCGACAGATTGGCTCGTTCGGCTAACATCGGCAAGAAATACGTACCATTATCATTGGGTACAATCACATAACGCAAGTCGCCACGCCATACATAACCGGTGGACTCTAAAGCCAATAGACCGATACCATTATTCGTTAATCCATCTATCGCACCATAATTGGCGAGATATGGATTACCTACTAAGTTCCAACCGCGGTCGTTAGGCAGAACCGTAGCGTCTCCCCAAGGAGTGACAGGCACATCCTTATAGGATTCTGCGGTGCCGGTTTTTTCTCCATCGGATAAGTCCACCGTCATGGGGAATTGCAAGAACGTATAGGAGCGACTATCTTGGGGCTCGCCATAGATAGTGTACCCAACCCCAGGTTGTAAGGTATAAGGCATCGTGGCTGTTACCCAGCCGGATTGAGAGTTGGTATTATCCGAATTACGCAATGTGCGTTTCTGTCCATCGTAGTACTGCAATCCAAACACCGCTGACGAACCATCACGATAGGTGATTTGAGATGTTTCTACGGCATACGGAAGGGTTAATGAATAGTATTGACGGGATGAAACCAAGTACTCATACGTGAGCCGTTTAGCCGGCGTGAGCAGGGAGCCATTCACCACCAACTGAGGATAAACAAAACCATACTTGCCTTGTATATATTCACCGCCACGCAATGTCAACGATTCGGATAGGGTTAGCTGCATACCTTGCGGCACAACGAGTTTACCTCCGCCACAAACCATAACGGATGTCAGAGATTGGTTGGCGGTGATAGTGAGTACTCCGCCTTTCAGGATAACCACCTCGTCTGTGCGTATATAGTCCGACGTTTGAGAAGTACTAATCAGGCACGGGATGGTCTGTTCGGCATAGGATATAGGACGATGGGATTGGTCGTAGAAAGTGAAGAAAACCGTCTTGCCTTGATAAACCGACAAGGAATCCGGCAGGGGCAGTTCGTACACATGATTATCGATGCGCAGGTCGGTTAGGGCAAAGGTTCTCCCGTCCACTAATTCGGCATGCGTCCAATCATGTTCAGAGGCAGGGTTGAGGCTGATGCGAGCACCAATATTGAGATTAGCATCGCCCTGGTAGATAAACTGCACCGTACTATCGGTCCATGTAACGACATCTATATCGGTTGGCGATATAAACCGTCCATAGAGTGTTTGGGTTTGATCCGCCATGTAGTACCCTTGACAGTTATGGGTAGTTACATATTCATCTCCGGTCAATTCGCTATTATCATACCATCCGGTGAAGACGCGATTGGGTTGTGGTTGCACTTGCGGCCAAAGCACGCCGGTGCAATGCGTTGTATAAGAGGGCGAGCCGTCTATTGTGCCTTCGCCACCACAATTGAAGGTAAGGAGGAGGTTGGCAGAGGTATTGGGGCGCACATAGAACGTCCATAGACCGGCGGCACTATATTTAGCCACGGCTTTATGCTCCGCTATTTGGTTGATGGGCATAGAGGTCTCGGGGTACCATTTCACTGCCCCTTGGTAGGACAGATAGTATATATTGCCATCATCTAAGGCACTCTTTGTTCGAATGAAGAATCGGGCTTTTTGTGGAGTGGACGATTCGGGAACGGGTATTAATTGCAGGCTATTATAGGACGATTTAGAAGTGCCAGCATAAGCCGATGAATTAGAAGCCTTGTTGGGCGCTAAGAACTTATTCGAATAGGTATTAATGAAGTTATACACTTCGGCGTTAGTAGCGCAAGTATGCTCCGATTTATCTTTGTACTCACTCTCGGCCAGCGACACATCTCCTGCCACGCTGGTGTTGGACTTTGCATAGAGGAAATGCGTTGTACTATCTACGCCGTCATCCAAACCCAGATACACCGTTTCCACATTCTGCAGCAATGTCACGGAGGGAACAGGCAGGAGAGTCCATTCCTCGGCGTAGGCGATGCTGAAGAGCAAGCAGGATAGTAGGGTTATGATAGTGTTTTTCTTCATTACCAGGTGGTGAAGGGGTGTTGGGATAGGTAGGAGTTGTAGTAGCGTTTGTCGAAGGTTACTTCGTCGCCGAGGAAGTCGGGGTGAACGAAAGGTGTATCTTCGGAAGGTAGTTCGACCTCCGCCATGACCAGTCCGGCATTGTCGCCAAAGAACTCATCCACTTCGCAGACAAGTTGAGAGCCTACCTCCGACTCCTCCCTAGAGGGAAGAGAGTGGATAGGTATTAGCCAGCGGCGTTTATCGATGATGCCGGGCAGGGCGAGTTGGAGCAATTCATTGGCTTCGTTCACCGAGATGGGTTTTTCGAACTCATAATGCGCAAAGCCGTTGGCAGCGGGGGCGGACTTAATCGTTAGGACCGCTGACGCTGATGGAATAAGGACCGAGGACGAGGATATATTGGAGTGCTCTAAGCACCTGACGCGGACGGTGCAGGAGGCAGAACGGCAGAGGTAGCCTTGGCGGATGTGGACAGAGGAGGTAGCGAGGGCTTTGTAGGAGTCATCGCGAACTAAGAACTTGCGTTCTATCTCTATGTTATTGGGGCAGGACATAAGCAATTAACCAATTAGCCAATTAACCATTATTGATGTTCTTTGCGGAGGAGGTCATTGACTGTTTTGACAGGGTTGAAGGTGGATATAGGTACTTCAACGAAGATGGTGTTCCAGCGGCTCATTGCGCCATTCCATAGTCCGGGCAGTTCGAGTGCGAGCAGTTCCTTACCGTTTTTGGACTTATGCGATATGAATCCTGTTTGTGGGTCCACGAACTCCTCGAGGTTATATGGTTGTCCGTTCTCGTCCTTGAGTGCGCACACGAGGTCCACGGGGTTGAAGTGCGTAGATTGCGCCATGAGTTGCGGGTCGCTTATTTGACTGGACTCGAGTATCTGATAGGAGATTGTTCCGTCCTCCTCTTTAACAAGGAACGGTCCTCCGCCGGGTTCACCGGTGTTTTTAACCACGCCGCAGACACGAATAGGACGGCGTAGAGCGGCTTTTTGTTCCTCAGTAAGGGAATCACTCATCAGCGCCTTAAACACACGCTCTTGCTCCTCAATTAGCACGCCTGCAAGAATCTGTTTATATCGGATGGTATCTTTCTTCTGCTTATCGGGTACAACGTTGTCGATATTCTTGATAAAGACGATATCTGCATCTTGTTGGTTGAGGTTATGAATGAGTGCACCATGTCCTCCGGGTCGGAAGAGCAGTGAGCCGTCTTCGTTTCGGAAGGGAGTGCCGTCCGGGTTGGCAGCGAGGGTGTCGGTAGATGGCATTTGTTCGGAGAAAGAGACCTCAAAGCGCACGTTGTATTTCTTCTCGAACTTAGCGAGGTTATCGGCTATATGTTTGCGGAAGATAGCCAGGTGGTCATGACTGACGGTGAAATGCAGTTTAACCACGCCATTGGATGCGGCATAGAGGGCACCTTCAACGAGGTGCTCCAACGCAGGAGTGCGTGCTCCATCGCGGTAAGAATGGAAGAGCAGCAATCCTTTGGGCAGTGAACCATAGTGCATATCTTCGAGCAGGTGCTTAACGGCTTCTTGTCCGGATAGTCCTGCCAGTTCATTGCCAAAGGCAAATTTATCTTTATTGGTTAGGAATTCGGTGATGAAGGGTGTTTGCACTCCGTCCTCGAGGTATGCGAATAAGTCCTTGAACATCCGCGAAGCAGCTCCGGAAGCAGGCACGAATTTGAGTACCGAATGTCCTTGGTTGAGGTACTGTTGCCAGAGGTCGATGTAGCGCTCTTGTTCAGCGCGTGAAGGTTTGATGATACCTTTTTTTATAGACGCAGGAGCGACGATATTGAGAGACGGGAAGCCATTGCGGAAGGCATCCAATTGGTCTTGCGCCGTAGAGGGTGCTATTCCCTTTTGGGCGAGTTGTTGAAGGTCGGAAGGTGTAAACATGGCGATTAGAGTTTAGAGTTGAGCGTTTAGAGTTTAGAGTAAAAGTTGGTTAATTTTGTGCAAAAGTACAGTTTTTTTTGCATATTTCCAAATTTTTTTGTATTTTTGCAGCAAATTTTAATATAATTAGTAGTATGATCAATAGAACAATGGTTCGTACGAAGGTGATGCAATGTCTTTTTGCGTATTACCAAGACGGAGATAAGACGGTTCATCAGAGTCGCAAGGACCTATTAAAAAGTTTCTCGGACACGTACAATTTGTATGGTATGTTATTGAGTTTGATGGATGAGTTAAGTACGTATGCCGGTCAGCAGATTGCGGAGTCGGAGAACAGGGCCAAGGCCACGCACCGCGTATATGTAGCTAATCGCCATTTTGCGCAGAGTAGTTTGGCACAACAAGTATTCAGTCTCCGCGCCTTGCGTCACCTCATGGATGAGAATCATTTGAGTTGGGATGCCGGCATGAGTGTGATGCCGATACTGATGAAGCAGTTGCAGGAGAAGGATTATTACCGCTCCTTTATGCAATTAGATGCGCCCACGTATGAGGACGAGAAAGGGCTTTGGAAGAAGATTTACTCGGACTTGCTGCCGGATAACGAGGCGTTGATGGAGGCTTTGGAGGAAATGGAAATCAGTTTGGACCAAGCCAATTGGAGCACCGATTTGAATGTAGTGCTGAGTTATGTAGTGAAGACGCTCAAGCGTTTTTCACAAGAAGCGGGTGCCGACCAGGAGTTGCTACAGATATTCGATAGCGAAGAGGAATTGCGGTTTGGTGAGAAATTATTAGAGGAGGCCATTAGCCGCAAGCAAGAGTTGATGGAGAAAATCAACGCGCATCTCAAGAACTGGGATATGGAACGTATTGCCTATATGGATCAGATTATTTTGCAGGCAGCCTTGACGGAGATTTATGCCTTCCCGGATATTGCTGCCGAAGTATCTATGAACGAGTATATCGAGTTGGCCAAAGAGTACTCGGGGGACAAGAGTTACCTATTCGTGAACGGTATATTAGAAGAGATACTGCGAAGCGAGAAGAATTTTAAGTTAGCCAAGTAGCCAATTAGGAATTAGCCAATTATCAATTAACAATTTAAATTATACTAATTATGACATCGATGATTTTATTACAAGCCGCTGCAGGTGGGCAGCAAGGTCAAAGTGGTTTGAGTTTTTGGATTATGATGATCCTTATTTTTGTGGTTTTCTATTTCTTTATGATTCGTCCTCAAACGAAGCGTCAGAAGGAGTTGCAAAAGCAGCGTGAAGCCATGAAGAAAGGTGACAAAGTAGTGACCTCAGGAGGTATCTACGGCATCATCAAGGAAGTGCAAGATACAGCTTTCTTGGTAGAGATTGCCAAGGATATCGTGATTAAGGTGGATAAAGGCAGTGTATTTGCCGGCGCCGAAGAAGCGAATGGTCAGGTTGAAAAACGTTGACGTTGATTAACCAATTAGCCAATTAGGATAAATAAAAAGATTATATGAAAAAGATTCAGATGGTTGATCTGCAGACGCAGTATCAGCATATCAAGGCGGATATTGACCGCGGCATACAAGAGGTGATTGATTCGGCTCAGTTCATCAAAGGTCCTCAGGTGGAATCTTTTCGAGAGCATTTGGAGCACTACACCGGCACCAAGCATGTCATTCCTGTAGGTAATGGCACGGATGCATTGCAGATTGCTTTGATGGGCTTAGGTTTACGTCCCGGCGACGAAGTAATCACTCCTACGTTTACGTTCATTGCTACTGCGGAAGTAGTGGCCTTATTAGGCTTAACTCCGGTGGTAGTGGATGTAGATTGGGATACAATGAATATCTCGGTGGATGCTATTCGCCGTGCCATCACTCCTAAGACGAAGGCTATTGTGCCGGTGCATCTATTCGGTCAATGCGCCAATATGGAGGCTATTTTAGCGATTGCTCGCGAGCATCATCTGTATGTAGTGGAGGATGCCTGCCAAGCCATTGGTGCGCGATACACCTTCTCGGACGGCACGGTTAAGCAAGCCGGCACGATGGGTGATATAGGTTGCACGAGTTTCTTCCCCTCCAAGAACTTAGGCTGTTACGGAGACGGTGGTGCTTTGTTCACTAATGATGACGAATTAGCGGCGCATCTGCGTGCTATTGCCAATCACGGCATGGTAGTCAGGTACCATCATGACGAGGTGGGTGTTAATTCACGTTTGGATAGTATTCAGGCCGCTATCTTGGATGTTAAGTTAGGCCATTTGGACGAGTACATCGCTGCGCGACAGAAGGCTGCAGCCCGTTATGATGCAGCGTTTGGAAGCAGAGAGGATATATTGATTCCGGGTCGCGCCAATGATTCAACGCATGTCTTCCATCAGTACACGCTGCGCGTGATAGGTCAGAATCGTGATGCGTTGAAGGCTAAGTTAGCTGCGAAGGATGTGCCTGCCATGATTTATTATCCGGTGCCGTTGCATCTGCAGAAGGCTTATCAGGATGTGCGTTATAAGAGTGGCGACTTCCCAGTAGCTGAACGTTTGGCATCGTGTGTGCTGTCGCTTCCGATGCATACTGAATTGAGTGACGAACAATTAGATTATATCATAGAGGCTGTCGGGAAATGACAGGATTAAGTTTAACACAAGAGCAACGACTACAGCAGAAATTATCTCCGTCTCAGATTCAAGTAGTCAAATTACTGGAATTACCTTCCTGCGAATTGGGTCAGCGTATCAACGAAGAGCTGCAGGAAAACCCTGCCTTGGAGGAAGGGAGTGATGTGGATATGGACGTTAACGTTGACGAAGACGTTGACGTTGAGGAGGATTACACCAATCCGCTTCAGAACGAGGACTTTGATTATAACCAGTATATCCAAGACGATGAGACACCTGAGTATCGCTACCACGATGTAGGTGGCGGAGAGGAAGAGCAGAAAGACATACCGTTCTCGGTAGGTGTCAGTTTTGGGGAGTACTTGAAGAGTCAAATCTATCTGACTAAGATGGATAAGCCGCAGCGTCATATTGCTAAGTTCGTGGTAGGTAACATCGACGAAGATGGTTATTTACGGCGGACTGCAGAGGAGTTGTGCGATGATCTGATGTTCCGCGAAGGGTTGACGGTGGACCTGCATGAAATGGAGGATATCATTCGTCAAATCAAGCAGTTTGATCCTCCCGGAGTAGGTGCGGCTAACCTTAAAGAGTGTTTGCTGATTCAGTTGGAGCAAAAACCTCATTCCGAAGCGATTACCAAGGCCAAACGCATACTGACCATTGCTTTTGATGATTTTTCTCATCGTCGTTACGATCGTTTATTAGATAAAGTAGAGTATAGCGACCAGGAGTTGAAGGAGGCTATCGGTGAGATTACCAAGTTAAACCCCAAGCCGGGCAGCGCTTGGAACGGTACAGTGTATGACCGTCATCAAACGACGGTTATTCCGGATTTCTTTGTGGAGAACCAGGATGACGAACTGATTGTAACGCTTAACACCGGCGATATACCTGAATTGCACGTCAGTCGGGAATATGCAGAGATGCTGGAGGACTACTCTAACGAGAAGAACCAGACGGCACAGATGCGTGATGCGGTGCGGTTCGTAAAGAGTAAATTAGACTCAGCGCGTTGGTTTATTGATGCCATCAAACAACGCAATGAGACACTCATCAAGACGATGCAGGCTATTGTGCGCATTCAGAAAGAGTGGTTCTACGAAGGAGACGAGACGTACCTCAAACCGATGGTGCTGCAAGACATTGCTAACCTCACAGGTTACGATGCCAGCACTATATCGCGAGTAAGTAACAGTAAGTACGTGCAGACAGAATTTGGTGTATTCCCGCTCAAGTTCTTCTTCTCGGAAGGTATAGCCAATAAGGACGGCGAACAAGTTTCGACGCGCGAAGTAAAGAAGATGCTGTCGGAGCTGGTAGAGCACGAAGATAAACGCAGTCCGTTGCAAGACGATGAATTAGTGCGGCAATTAAGTGCAAGGGGGTACGACATCGCCCGACGCACCGTAGCTAAGTACCGCGAACAATTAGGTATTCCTGTGGCACGATTAAGACGTGAAGTGTGAAACAAGTGATTGACATAGTAGCCAAGATAGTGAGTGGCATCTTCTACCCACTCTTCATTCCAACCTATGGGATGGTGCTTTTCTGCGCGTATATCGAGCAGCAGTTCCCCTTGCCTTGGACTTATTGGTTATACGTGGTAGGAGTGACCTTCCTAATGACGGCTTTGCTGCCATTCGGACTGATTATGTATCAGGTTAAGCGAGGCTATATCCACGATGTGTATATCGAGCAGCGCGAGGAACGCGGACTGGCGTACTTGGAGAGTGCGATGGGGTTTGGATTTTGGTGGTACTTCCTGGCTTATGTGTTACATGCTCCGGTTTGGCTTAATGCCATCGGATTAGGAGGCACTATTGCTATTATCGGCATTGCGTTGATTAACCTTTCTTGGAAGATATCGGCTCATGCCACCGGCATGGGAGGACTGGTAGGAGGGTTGCTGGTGTATGCCATTCATTATCAGGTAATGCCTATTGGTCTCATATCCGGAGCCTTGGTACTGACCTTACTCGTTATGTATGCCCGCTTATGGCTCAAGGCACATGATGATTGGCAGGTAATTGCCGGATTCAGTTGGGGTATAGGTTGTGTGATGGCGATGTTTGGATTATATCAGGTATTAGGATGAAACGACTCACTTACATACTAACACTGCTGCTCATCGCCGTGATGAGTGAGGCGCAAGAACTGAGCGAGAATAGTCGCATCAGTCTGCTCACCTGCACGCCCGGCGAGGAGTTGTACGCTCGGTACGGACATACAGCTATTCGCGTGGTAGATACAACGCAGCAGTGGGATGTGGTGTTTAACTACGGTTTATTCTCGTTTGAGGACAGTGGTTTTTACTGGCATTTCGTGCAAGGACAGACGTGGTATGAATTAGGAATAGAGAGTTACAACGCTTTTATGCATGAGTACCGTTATGCCCATCGGGCGGTGGCGGAACAAGTGTTGCTGTTGGATTACGCCCAACGCCAACAACTATGGACGGCGTTGTTGGAGAACGCACAGCCGGAGAACTGCAAGTACTTATATAACTTTGTTTTTGATAACTGCGCCACACGACCCTATTATATGCTCAAGCAAGTATTGACCGATACGATTGTTTCTGCGTATAAAGGTTGGGAAGGAGCGTCTTATCGTGACTTTATCCACCACTACACACGGCACGGCAGTTGGGCAGAGTTCGGCATTGATCTTATTTTTGGTTACAAAGCCGACCAAGCTGTTACAGGCGAGGGACGTCTGTTCCTGCCGGAAGAGTTGATGCTCTATTTAAGTGAGGCGCACCTCTCCGACGGTCGTCCTCTCGTGGCTTACGAAACATGCGTACCTTTCGTTATTGCTGCTGTTCCTTGGTACGGCACGTGGTACGTCGGTATCGCGCTCTTTGGTTTGGTAATGATATGGTTAGGTTTTTACGACCGCCTGCGTGGTAAACGTACCCGATGGGTGGATATCACGCTATATGTACTATATGGTCTGGTAGCAGCCTTGCTGATTTTCCTTATTTTCTTCTCGATACACCCGCTCGTTTCCATCGGTTGGCGTGTCTTCTTAATTCCGTTTATTCATCTATGCACAAGATATATCTATATTTGGCGTTGATACTCTGCTCGCTTGGTTTGCACGCATCCCAACTAACCGTTGTAGTGGCGGTGGATGGATTGGATGCGTATAGTCTAAATGAACTGCAAGCCTACTGGCCGCAAGGCGGTTTACGCACGTTAAGCGAAGAGGCCATCCAGACGACCGTCACTTTTCCGCACCTGCTGTATGGCGGTTCGGAGGCATTAGCCACTTATATGACCGGTGTTCTACCGTCGGAGCATGGTGTTAGCATGGATGCCTATTTCAGTCGGGACGATCGGCAAGTGCATCCTCTGTTGGTTAGTTCAGATAAATTAGGTATCGGCACCAAGACCTCCTATTCGGCTCAAGCCTTACTTACGCCCACTATGACGGACAAGCAACGTATTCGCAATGCCGCCACCCGCGTTTATGCTATAGGTATTCATCCTCAGGCTACGGTCTTATTGGCCGGTCATGCAGCCAATGCCTGCTGCTGGATAGGCAACAATAAAGACTCGCTGCGGTGGGTGAGTTCGGCTTATTACAAGGAAGGGTTGCCTGATGCAGCCGAGCGAATGAACGCCAATGGCAGGTTCGCGCAGATTGCCGGACGGGAGTGGGTTCCCACGATGGGAATCACCGCCTACATGCATCCTACGGCTTCCGAAAAGAGCAAGTCATTCAAATATCAAGGTGCCCAGTACCTACCCTCCTCTCCGATGGCCAATGCCTTGGTGGCAGAACTGGCGGTGCAGTTACAAAAGAATAAACAATTAGGTGAGGGTCGTCATCATGATTACCTGATGCTGGAGATGACCGTAGTGAGTCCGTTGGCGCAACAGGATCAGATAGCCAGTGCCGAGCAGGAAGATATGTACCTGAGTTTGAATAAAGACCTGGGCTATATCAAAGAGCAATTAGAAAAGCGCGTCGGTAAAGAGAATCTGAAGATAGTGGTGCTTGGACTGCCTAAACATGGCATTAGTATTGACCAATTAGAGACCCTGAATATGCCCACTAAGTTCTTCAACTTAGACCGCGCTGTGGCGTTGACCTCCACTTATCTGATGGCGTTGTATGGCAGGGAACGGTGGATAGACGGCGGATATGGTCAGTCGATTTATCTGAATCGCAAGTTGATTGAGCAGAAGCACTTGTCGTATGAGACTATCTGTCAGCAAGTGGCGGACTTCCTTATGCAGTTTGAAGGTGTGCAAACAGCCATGCCGGCGGCATATAGTCATACCAACACCTTGCTGCGCAATTCGCTGAATCGCACTTTCAGCGGAGATGTGGTGTATTTATTGCAAACGAATTATCGGTTAACGGCCAATCAGATCGTGCAGGGCAAGGAGCGCGAGGTAGCTTTGGATTATATCCAAGACTATGTGCAGCCGTCTCCGGTTTGGGTATGGTGCGGCGGACCAATGCCGGCGCAAGACTTACCACAAGATGCCACGCAAGTGGGAGAATGGATAGAATAATCAAATCATGTTATTATGTTACTATACGAAATTAAAGTTAATTATGAACGCCAGACGGGTGAAGATAACCCCGGCAAAGTAAAAGAGACGTACTTGGTAGAGGGGCTGAACTGCTCGGATGTAGAGGGACGCTTGATAGATGAGATCAAGCCGTTCGTATTTGGCGATTTAGAAGTAAGCAGCTGCAAGAAAGTGCAGTTATACGACCTGATTGATAGTCCTGAAGCAGACCGTTGGTTCAAGGCTCGCGTGGAGATGATTACTGTAGAGGAGAGCGGTAAAGAGACCCGCAAGGTGGTAAGTATGTTGGTGCATGCCACCACGATTGCCCATGCCCTCAAGCACCTAACCTCCTACTTGAGCAGTCAGGATTGCGAGATTGTGAGTCTGCAACGCTCACCTATCTTAGAGGTTTATCGCGGTGTAAAGTAAGATGCAGATTGATGTCGCACAAGTGCTGAAAACCAAAGCCCCGGGTAAACATATACCTCGGTGGGTGGTGAATTGGTTGAAGCGTATCATTCATCAGGATGAGATGAATGCTTTCTTGGTGACGCACGAAGGACTTAAAGACTTTGAGTTTATTGATGCCACTATCCACGAGTGTTTGGGGTGTGATGCCACGATTGAAGGTACAGCTAACTTGCCTAAGACCAAGGAACCGCTTATCTTTGTGAGCAACCATCCGTTAGGTGGATTAGATGGAATGATTATCGCCCTGATGCTGCATCAGCAGGGACGGAATCCGAAGGTGATTGTCAATGACTTATTGCTCAATATGCGTCCCCTCGCCGGCTTATTCGTGCCTGTGAATAAAGTGGGCAAACAAAGCCGCGCTTATGCAGAGAATCAACAACGGATGTGGGAAGAGGGATGCGATGTACTGACGTTTCCTGCGGGAGCCTGCTCGCGCAAGGTGAACGGACAGATACAAGACTTGGAGTGGAAGAAGAGTTTTATTCGCCATGCCATGCAATATAAGCGGAATATAGTTCCTATCTATTTTGAAGGCACTAATAGTAAACGTTTCTATGCCATCGCCCAATGGCGCAAGCGATTAGGCATAAGGTTGAATATAGAGATGCTCACCCTGGTGGATGAGATGTTCCGCGCCAGAGGTAAACATTTTACTGTACATATAGGTCAAATGATTCCATATACGATGTTCGACCAGAGTCGAAGTATGAATGAATGGGCGGAGTGGGTTCGCGCACGCGTGTATGCACATAATAAATAAGGTTATGAAAGAGATTATTCCTGCGGTCAGCCGCGAGTTGCTTAAGCAAGAGCTGACCAAGCAAAATTTTTTGAGGCCTACACATAAAGCCGATAACGAGATTTACGACATCACTGCCGATATGGCACCTAATCTGATGCGTGAGATTGCTCGATTAAGAGAAATCAGTTACCGCGCCGGAGGAGGCTCGACAGGAGAAGAGATGGATATCGATGAGATGGATACAATGAAGGAGCATCCGTATCATCAACTCATTGTGTGGGATCCGATTAACGAAGAGATAGTAGGCGGTTATCGCTATTTATGCTGCAATGAATGCACTTTCCACGAGGATGGTCAGCCCTATATCACATCGTCCCACCTATATCACTATTCAGACTATTTCATCAAGAATTACCTGCCCTACACGATTGAGTTAGGTCGTGCCTTTGTGCAACCTAAGTACCAGAGTCGTGAGATGGGAGCCAAGTCGCTTTATGCGCTGGATAATATATGGGACGGCATTGGAGCAGTACTGTATAACCACCCCGACATGCGGTATCTGATAGGTAAAGTGACGATGTATCCCCAGTATGACGAGGTGGCACGAAATCTGATTTATGCCTATCTGCGCCGCTACCATAATGACCCCAAGGGTTTGTTTACCCCCAAGCACCCGGTGGATATATCGGTGGAGGGACAAGAACTGGCGGACGATTTATTTGTGGGAGACGACCCTACCCTCAACTACCAGATTCTGCAACGTGCCATTCGTGCACGCGGAACAGTCATTCCTCCTATGTTCTCCGCTTACTTGAATGTAACGGAGCACTTGATGAGTTTTGGTAATGCTGTCAATGACGAATTGGCCAATGTATATGAAACCGGTATTATGGTGAGCGTTGATACTATCAACGAGGACAAGCATAACCGCTATATCGGTGTATATATCGAGTGGCTCAAAAACCTGATGGACCGCAGAGTACGTAAAGTATAATGCCTGAGATAAAGCAACATATTGCATCTATTCGCTCATCTTTACCGGCCGGAGTGACCCTTATTTGCGTGAGTAAATACCAGTCCGAGCAGGCGATTAGCGAGGCCTATCAATCCGGAGAGCGGGACTTTGGTGAAAGTCACGTACAGGAGTTAGTCGCCAAGCACGAGCATCTACCCAAGGATATTAGATGGCATTTTATCGGACACTTACAGACGAATAAAGTCAAGTATATCGTGCCCTTCATTCACCTCATTCAGAGTGTAGATAGTTGGCATTTATTGGAGACTATCAATCGCGAAGCCGCCAAGATAGCGCGTCGCATAGATGTGCTATTGGAGGTGCACGTAGCCCGGGAAGAAACTAAAACCGGAATGAGCATCGATGAGTTACGCACTATCCTGACGCGGCTGAACGAATTAGAATGGGTGCAGGTAGTTGGACTGATGACGATGGCTACTAATACGGACGATGAGCAGGAGATTAGACGATGCTTTACCACGGTGCATGAATTAGCATCCATGGATGAACGGCTGCAAGTGCGCTCCTACGGAATGAGTGATGACTACCCTATTGCGATAGCCGAAGGCAGTACAATGGTGCGGATTGGCAGCAAAATATTCGGAGAACGATGAAAGTAACCTTACTGGTTGTAGGCAAAACGACCGATAAACATTTAGAGGTATTGATTGAGGACTATGTAGAACGCATAGGCCATTATCTGCCGTTTGAGATTAAAGTCATTCCTGAACTCAAGAACGTGAAGGCCCTGTCGCAGGCGCAGCAAAAGACGATGGAAGGTGAATTGATTTTGAAGGCGGTTGGTACGACGGAGGTGATTCTGCTGGACGAGCATGGTAAGGAGCGAAGAAGCATTGAGTTCGCGGACTGGATGAATAAAAAGATGTCCGCCGGACGAGATGTAACCTTCGTCATCGGCGGACCTTTCGGGTTTTCCGAAGCCGTTTATCAGCGGGCAGATGGACAAATCAGTCTAAGCCTCATGACCTTCTCGCATCAAATGATTCGGCTCTTATTTACAGAACAGATGTACCGGGCATTGACAATTATCCGGGGCGAGAAGTACCATCACGAGTAAAGCAATCGCAACGATTACCACAATGCTGGCAATAGCAATAGCCCACTTAGCGCCTTTACCGAGGCGCTTTTTTGGCATTTGAATGAACGGATATTGTACTTCCTCAGTCAGTGTAGCACCAAAGGGGATGTTCACAATCGAATCGGCGTTGACTGCCCATCCATTGGCGTTCAAGATAGGAGCTAAGTTACGACGACGCAACTTAATAGCAGCCATAATCATAGCCGGACCGGAAATAACCAACATAATACCCGCAATCCAAACCAATAACTGCCATTTTGGAGTCGTCTGGATACCACTGGCTAATTTAACCAAGAAATCTCCAATAAAACCGATTGCCATGCCGATAGCAGCAAAGATACCAGCGAACTTAGCAATATCAAAAGCGGTCTTCTTGTCGGCGGCGGCAGGATCGGCAGGAGTGGTAGCAGAAGCTTCAGCCTTAGCGGTCATTTCTGCAAAGGCCTTGTCGTTCTTCTCGGCAGCGGACTTATTGATTAAGTCGGTTACCCATTGACCGAACTTGCGGTAGGGGCTCCAGAAGGCCTGTTTGATGGAGATTGGGTTATCCACTACTTTGGTAATCGTAGCATCGTAGTCATTACCTTGACGATCATAGAAGACAGCGTTCTTGCCTTCCTTGAGGTTCTTAATCTCACCTACCGTCACTCCTGCAACAATCTGCATGGTCTTGCTTAATTTCTTGCTAACGCAATCCAGGTAGATGAGGAACATACCGCTTTGTCCGGCTTGTGCGTTTTGTTTACCCATATCATTTACGCGCACACAGAGGTGGCATATACGTTGGTCAATCACCAGTATACCGGATTGGAAGATAGCTTTATCGTTGATATCCTTGTTGTAGAAGACCTCTAAGGTAACAAAGTTACGTAGCAGCGTGATGAAGTCGCGGCTGAGCAAGAGCAGTTTGCGCAAGTCGGTGAACTCACCTTTAGCAGCAGCTTCGGCAGCAGCGTTCTTGTCGTTCACAGCAGCTACAGCAGCCTCCCATGCATCAATATCGGCACCCATCTTGATGAAGTCTTTCTCCTTCATACCGGGGTGAGGAGTATCTTCAGCGATGACAGCGAGACCTACTTTTTGCAGTTTTTCCTGCTCGAAGTATGCAGCATATTCTGCACGTTTAGCCTTGTAGGCTTCTATGATGTCGGCAGCCAAAGGAGCCTCAGGAGCAGCCTCAACAGGGAATTGAATAGCAGCTACATAAGCGTCCAAAGCAGCCAGAGTAACCTCTTTCTTGTCGATTTTTTCGGCAGCAGCCTTGATGTTGGCATCGGCGATGTTAGCCACGGCTACTTTATCTTCACCATTGAAGAGCGGTTGTGGGTCTTTAAGTACAGCGCAAAGCCAATCGGCAGTACGAACCACTTCGTTCACGCGCAGTTGACCATCGTTATCCAGGTCAATGAGTTTAAGACTCTCATCGGGAATCTCCAAACCCGAAGCAGGGCATGAGAGCACGGTCCATTTCTTTTGATCTAATTCGCCTAAGTGACGCAGATCTTCTCCGGATTGCAATTTGACGCGCGTAGCACCGCCAATATGCTCGTATTTGAATTGATACATAGTAATAAATATTAAGTAATTAGTATAGTGCTATTGTAATCAAAAAAGCGCACTTTCTCACGAAAATGCGCTTTACTGTAAGTCTTACTTGCGCTTACGATCTCCGTAACGGCTCATGAACTTATCTACGCGACCGGCAGTATCCACCAGTTTGGATTTACCCGTGTAGAAGGGGTGACTCGTGTTAGAGATTTCAAGCTTAATCAAAGGATAAGTGGTTCCTTCAATCTCGATGGTGTCCTTCGTAGCAGCAGTAGAGCGGCTGAAGAATTGAGTGCCATCCGACATATCTTTGAAAACTACAACGCGGTAGTTATCAGGATGAATTCCATTTTTCATAAAAAACTTTGTTTTTTTCAAAAATTATTATTATTCAGCAACGATGTTGAGTTTGATTTCTGCTTTTACTTCGCGGTGCAGTTTAGCAACAGCCACAGCCTCACCCAGTTCCTTAACAGGATCGATGGTGATGACGCGTTTGTCGATTTCAATACCGGCATTAGCGAGAGCCTCGCTAACTTGAGCAGTAGTGATAGTACCGAAGATTTTACCATCTTCATTAGCTTTAGCAGCTAATTGGATAGTCATTCCGGCCAACTTTTCAGCCAGAGCCTGAGCATCAGCTAATTGCTGAGCCAATTTCTTAGCTTGTTGCTTCAAATTCTCAGCCAATTGTTTACGATTGCTATCGTTAGCGATGATGGCTAATTTATTAGGGATGAGGTAGTTGCGGCCATAACCGTCTTTAACCTTAACGATATCGTTTTTGTAACCCAGATTGTTTACATCTTGAATCAATATAACTTCCATAATCTTTAAACTTTTAAGGGGTTAAACAATTATTTCATCATATCGGTTACGTAAGGCAGCAGAGCCAGGTGACGAGCCTTTTTAACGGCTTGAGCCACTTTGCGCTGATACTTCAAACTGGTACCGGTAATACGGCGAGGCAGGATCTTACCTTGCTCGTTCAGGAATTTCTTCAGGAACTCAGGGTCCTTGTAGTCAATGTAACGAATACCGCTCTTCAGGAAACGGCAGTACTTTTTCTTCTTCTCAACGTTTTGTTGTGGAGTGAGATAGCGAACTTCTTCTTGTGCCATAATTAAGCCTCCTCTACTTTAGCGGGTTCAACATTCTTTTTTGCGTGACGACGCTTTTCTGCGTACTCAAAAGCATACTTGTCCAAACGGGTGGTAAGGAAACGAATAACCTTTTCATCACGACGGAACTCTGTCTCGAGCGTAGCGATAATAGCGGGTTCTACATCAAATTGGAGTAAGGAGTAGAAACCGGTTGTTTTACCTTGGATGGGGTAAGCTAATTTCTTCAAACCCCACTCCTCACGGTTCAGAATGGCTGCTCCGTTGTCCTTGAGGAGTTTCTCGAATTTGTCAACTGCTTCCTTCATCTGTGCCTCAGACAAAACGGGAGTCAAAACGAAAGCAGCTTCATAATGATTTAACATAAATGATTTGTTTTTAGTTAGTAATTAATATGTAGTTACTAGTAAACTAGTATCTATTTTCTTCCGGCATTGCGCCAAAAAGCGTGCAAAGATACTGCTTTTTTTTGATATACACAAATTTTTTCTCAAAAAAATGCAAAAAAGATAGATATATGTTTACATTGATGGATTGATAAACACTCTCCACGAACCATCTGTTGGATTTTTCTCAATGTATTTTTTCTCAATCAACTGCGATAAGAGTTTCTTTATGGCGGACGAATTTATGCCCGTGATTTCTTGCATTTCGCCTATCGTTACAACCGATTGAGAACGCATTAGACGAAGTATCTTTGCGTAATTAGGCGTCCTAAATTCAATTTTCTCTCCATCATACCACCAGACATTCTCATCATGGCAAGTTACAAACTCATAATCTTTATAAATTTCATAAGCCACCAAATCCGTAAAATATTGTAAAAACGGTTCAATATCTTTTAATTCAGCGTGCGCTCCATCACTTGGAATAGCACCGACATTCAAATCTGCATGATGCAGAGCTTCCAAATATTCTTGTTTTTTGCGGCTGCGAACTACAATCATAGGATATCCATGTTTGGCAAGGATATAGTTCACCATCAATCGGGCAATACGGCCATTTCCGTCCTCGAATGGGTGGATGCGTATATATCGATAGTGGAATAAAGCAGCCAACTGAACCGGAGTATATCGTCCGGATTGCTCGGCTTCGTTGTACCAATCTACCAGGTCGGACATTAGAGCAGGTGTTTCTTCGGGAGAAGCATAATCAAAACGATCCCCATAACGTGTGATAACCGAATTAGGGCGCGTCTTATAGCAACCGGCATGGATGGTATAACTTGTTTGTTGGCCTCCCGGTAAGGTGCGATATTCCGTATAGTCCTCGCGTAGCAAGGTTTTATGCAGTTGACGGATAAAGTTTTGTGTAAGAGGCATTTGTTCTAATGCTTCGCTTATCATCATCTTCAGCCCCACATCACTTGCTTTCATGTCATTAAAGTCTTTGAGGTTTCCTTCTCCGCTAACTTTACCGAATAGCAGCAATATCTCCGTCTGACCATAAGTTAGGGTATTACCCTCTATATGATTACTATTGTAGTTGTAATCAATCGTAAAACGACGACTTAAACGCTCTTTATCTCTGTCTGAGATAGGCTGGATACCATTCCACGCATTTAACGCTTTTTTTAGACTAATGGCTCTCATAAATACTAATTTTTAATTAAAAACGCACCTAAATGGTGGCCACATAGCCACCTTTCGGGTGCAAAAGTACTGCTTTTTTTTGATATACACAAATTTTTTACAAAAAAAATGCAAAAAAAGATAGATTCATCTATCTAAATAGACGTGTTTTCATCTTCTGTTAGGAGTTTACTCATAAAAAGAAGATTAAACAGGGCTATTGGGAAGGCATCGCCTTTTTTTTGCATTTTTTCAATGCCCCCCCCTATTTCGGGGGAATTACGAGTTTACGAGTAAGGCGGCGTCCGAAATAAAAATTATACTTTTTGCACGAAATCGCGATTTTTGGGCACAATAAAAGGAACGGCTATTTTGCCGCAAATTCGATGTACGGGGTACTCGAATTCGGTCTTACTGAAATGTTTAGACATACTGTTAATGATTTGGGTTAATATATTGCTTAAACTACCACTTACGCTTTGAATCAGCGAATTTTCGAATGTTACTATCATGATGTTTGGTTGTTAAGATGTTCAAATTAAGGAGGGTTGTCAACGGTCGATTAAGTGTCGGTTAACAGTCGGTTAACTCTCGGCTCCATCAAGCAGCCATAATGGAACTACAAGCCATCTATCTGCTGTTGCATCCCCCTCTACTATTTTGATTACGAACTTTTTGGGCAAATATAACATTAAAAGTGCATTTTTTTTATTTTTTTAGTGCAGCATCATGGATGCGCCATATGGTCATTGGTGTTATACCTAATTGTTGGGCAAACGTTTTTAGATGGTCATAACTCCATTGCTCTTGTTTGGATTCCAAGAGTCGCGTGCGCACGTTTTTCAGTACGTCTTCCCCCACAGTAGGGGAAGACGCGTACGTGCGCGACCCTGCTGAGGGGGTCGCACACTAATTAACGCAAACGGAACTGGGGCGCGTCTAAAGTTCCGTAGCATCTCCGTAGCATCTAAAGACCTACTAAACCCCACCGGAAGCCCACGAAAAGTGAGGTTTTTGGCAGG
>JAGHRV010000019.1 GCA_018066175.1 Candidatus Colicola equi
AATATCGACAAAAGCACCCACCCTAACGGGTCACGATGACGGTTCTTGGCCATCTTATACGCAATCTTAATCCAAATAAGATATACCAAATACAAAACCACTATACCGCCAAGGATGTACCATAATATCGGCTCCACCACAATACTCAGCAGCAATATTTCAATCAATAATAACATCATAATTGTTTCGCATATTCTTATTCCTATTCATTTTCCTATCATTTGCATTTTGCACCGCAAAATTACTGCTTTTTTTTGAATTATGCAATACATAACAAGAAAAAAAGTGTTTTTATGACTAACGTGGCTGATTTTTCTACGAAAAAACACAAAAAAAGCGACCCGAAGGTCGCAATTTAAATCCTATAATTTTGTGCGATAGACATTAACGATGCTATCAAATTCCGGACGCATCTTAGATGGTACAGGTTCGCTCGGAGGGCTGACCAACTTAAGAGGATCCACAGGTGAACCATTCTTCCAAATACGGAAATCAAGGTGAGGTCCGGTGGAGTTACCGGTTGAACCTACATACCCAATTACTTGTCCCTGACTAACACGCGATCCGACAGATATACCGGGACCATACTTACTCAGATGCAGATAAGCCGTGGTATAGGTGCTATTATGTTTGATTTTAACGGTATTACCGCCGCCGCCTTTGTATCCTTTTTCAACGACCGTACCATCGCCGATAGAAACAACCGGAGTACCCATTGGAGCAGCATAGTCCACACCGGTATGCGGACGAACGGTTTTGAAGATAGGATGTTTACGAGCATACGTGAAGCGGGAAGATATGCGTTTATAGTTAAGCGGTGCTTTTAAGAAAGCTTTTTTGAGCGATTTACCTTCGGCATCAAAATAGGTATTATTGAAAAAGAAAGCCTCTTGCCATTTATTAGCATGGTAGAAATTAGCAGCATAGATACGTCCGATACCGATGCATTGGTCATCTACGCTTTGTTCATCAAAGACCACGCGAATAGAATCGCCTTTTTGCAGTCCGAAGAAGTCAATGGTCCATGCATATATATCACTCAGGTCAAGCGCCAATTGGATAGGCAGGTCATTATCTACCATGGCATTCCATAGACTGGATTGGATGACGGCTTGTGCCGAGCGTTGGGTAGTTACAACCGGTTTGACAATGCGCTCCACATGCAACGAGTCTTGCAGGTGCAGCACAACTGTTTCGCGTATATTATCCACATACACCCAGTAGCATAATTGTTCCAATCCGCATGAATCGGTCTGAAAGAACGCATAGTATGTTTTACCGGGTTTAATCTTACGATAGTCAAATTCGCTAAGCGGCAGACGAATGATACCGGCCATCTGCTGTTGAGTAGCGCCTAAGCGATTGAATATTCCTCCTAATGTTTCGCCGTTATTGACCGTATTCGTATCAATACGATAGGCATCAATTGCTATACCAAACTCCATACGCGGAGTTTCTTGTTCTGTTTGTGCCTCTTCTGTTTTTTTCCCGCAGGAGATAACCGCCATCATGATGGCCAATATGACTGGTATTTTTTTCATCTACAACTACTGATTATGCTTTTTTAGGATATTTACGAAACCATGAATTGACCTTCAATCGTATGACACCGAGCAGTGCCTCGGAGAATATACCTCCGGACATTTTGCTGGTACCCAATTGGCGATTCACAAAGACGATAGGCACTTCCTCTACGCGGTAACCGATTTGTGAGGCAGTGAATTTCATTTCGATTTGGAAGGCATATCCTTTGAAGCGTATTTTATCTAATTCGATGGTCTCTAATACTTGGCGGCGATAGCCGACGAAGCCTGCCGTTGTATCGCATATCTTAACGCCTAATACGAGTCGCACGTACTTGCTGGCGAAGTAGGACATCAGTACACGTCCCATGGGCCAGTTCACCACATTAACACCCGTTAAGTAGCGGCTACCAATCGCCACATCTGCACCATCCACAGACAGTTTATCATATAGGCGAGGCAAGTCATTGGGATTATGACTAAAGTCCGCATCCATCTCAAAGATATAGTCGTATTGATGCTCAATTGCCCATTTAAATCCGGCTATATAAGCGGTGCCCAATCCCAGTTTGCCGGAACGCTCCACGATAAAGAGTTTATCCGCAAAGGGTTTCTTCATTAGTTTTTTTACGATAGCGGCCGTTCCATCGGGCGAACCGTCATCAATAACAAGCACGTGAAAACCCTGAGGGAGATTGATAACGGCCGTTATGATGGCCTCAATATTCTCCTTCTCATTGTAGGTAGGAATAATAACAAGTTTGCTATCCATAGTATTAATCTTGAATATTCATTGGCTCCGTAATGATGTCATCATTGAGCACATAGACGGGGCTGGGAGTAAGTCGGTCTAATGGTCTAATAAAAATATCCTGACCGGGTACGAGTCCCATTTGTAACATACGGTTGGACACTGTTTCCAAAGCCAGAGCGGGATCATTATTTTCCTTACTGAGGTGGCATAGAAATATGTTCCGCATACCATCGTGGAAGTTACGTGCGATAAGTTCGGCGCAGGTTGCATTGCTTTGGTGGCCTATGGGGGACAGGATACGTTGTTTGAGGTAGGTGGGATATGGACCATTAAGCAGCATGTGCTCATCATGGTTGGCCTCGATGATGATATGGTTGGCTGTCTGCAGAAAGGCCTCTATACTATGATTAGGTTCACCGCAGTCGGTCACAATCATGAATCGTTGGTCCATATAATCAATCATATACCCCACGCAGTCGGTAGAGTCATGGCTGACGCCGAAGGTAGTTATTTGCATGCCAAATAGTTCGAAAGGCATACCTTTATCGAAGTACCTGCGGGCGGTGCGCAGTTTCTCATGCACGCCATAGTTGCGATCTATGCCCTCGTGTATCGCGCGTGTAGAATAAATAGGTATATGTAGTTTTTCGCCCAAAGTCCCCACGGCGCGTATATGGTCGGCATGGTCATGGGTGACCAACACGCCCATTATATTGGGGAAATCCAGTCCCATATCGCGCAGGTTATGCTGGATGGCACGAGCACTTATTCCGGCATCGATTAGGATGCCGCGTTCATGCGTACCTAAGTAATAGCAGTTTCCGCTGCTACCACTGGCAAAGGCCCGAAATATGAGTTCTTGATTATCCATTATTGAGGCAAAATACACAATCAGCGTGCAAAGGTACAAAAAAATTCGCATATATGCAAATTTAATTGTAAAAAAAACGGCAACCCGTTTGGATTGCCGTTCATTTGATGTATGAATCTACTTATTCAGCAGCTTCTTCTGCTTTTTTGGTAGTCTTTTTAGCAGCGGCTTTTTTAGCAGGAGCTTTCTTGGCGGGTTTCTCGGCAGGAGCCTCTTCCGTCATAGCAGCCTTGAGGTTAGCTAAAACGTCTAAGTCACCGAGGGTAGTTTTTTCTACCTTAGGCATTTCAGGAGCAGCCTCTTTCTTAGCAGCCTTCGTCTCCTTAGCAGGAGCTTCGGGACGAGCCTCCCAAGTGCGGAGGTGGCTAACGAGGATACGTTTAGCGTCCTTGTTGAATTCGATTACCTTGAAGTCCAGTACATCGCCTTGTTTAGCAGCGGCAGCCTCTTTGTCTTCTTTCTGGAGGTGACGAGCGGTGCAGAAGGCTTCTACGCCATCTTCGAGAGATACAACGGCACCCTTGTCGCTGAGTTCAACGATCTTACCTTCAACAACGGTATCTACACCGAACTTAGCAGCCAGTTCCTCCCAAGGATTCTCCTCGAGTTGTTTATGGCCTAAGCTTAAGCGACGGTTTTCCTTATCGATTTCGAGAACAACAACTTCGATTTCAGCACCGATTTGAGTGAACTCATTGGGGTGTTTGATTTTCTTGGTCCAGCTGAGGTCGCTGATATGGATGAGACCATCCACGCCTTCTTCGATTTCAACGAATACACCGAAGTTAGTGAAGTTACGAACGCGAGCGAAGTGGCGTGTACCAACAGCGTACTTGCTATCTACGTTCTCCCAAGGATCAGCCTTGAGTTGTTTGATACCGAGGCTCATCTTGCGCTCCTCGCGGTCGAGGGTCAGGATGACAGCTTCCACTTCTTGACCAACTTTGAGGAAGTCATTAGCGCTGCGGAGGTGTTGGCTCCAGCTCATTTCACTAACGTGAATCAGTCCTTCGATACCGGGAGCTACTTCTACGAATGCTCCGTAGTCAGCCATAACAACTACTTTACCGCTTACTTTGTCACCCACTTTGAGGTTAGCGTCCAGAGCATCCCATGGGTGAGGAGTGAGTTGTTTCAAGCCGAGAGCGATACGTTTTTTCTCGTCATCAAAGTCAAGAATAACGACGTTGATTTTCTGGTCGAGTTGAACGAACTCCTTCGGATCGGTAACGCGTCCCCAGCTGAGGTCGGTAATATGGATGAGACCATCTACGCCACCGAGGTCGATGAATACACCATAGTTGGTGATATTTTTAACCACACCTTCGAGCACTTGTCCCTTTTCGAGTTTAGCAACGATTTCAGCCTTTTGAGCTTCAATCTCAGCCTCGATAAGAGCTTTATGAGAAACAACTACATTACGGAACTCGTCGTTCACCTTCACGATCTTGAATTCCATCGTTTTGCCTACGAATTGGTCGTAGTCACGGATAGGTTTAACATCGATTTGGCTACCCGGTAAGAAAGCTTCCATGCCAAGTACATCCACGATCATACCACCTTTAGTGCGGCATTTGATGTAACCATTAACGATCTCGCCGCTGTTGCAAGCCTCGTTAACGCGGTCCCAGCTGCGGGAAGCGCGAGCTTCTTTGTGCGACAATACGAGTTGACCTTTAGTGTCCTCTTGGCTCTCGATATACACCTCAACTTTATCGCCAACCTTGAGGTCGGGATTGTAGCGGAACTCAGTAGCAGGAACGATACCGTCGGATTTGAAGCCAACGTTAACGACTACTTCGCGTTTGTTGATAGATGTAACAGTACCTTCAACGACCTCGTGGTCCTTGATAGCGTTCAGTGTAGCATCATACTTTTTGAGAGTTTCTTCGTTTAATGTGCCTTTTTTCTCGTTTTCATAGGCATCCCAGTCGAAGTTCTGGAGAGATAAATTTTCTGCCATAACAGCTTGTTCTATGGTCTCCGCCTCATGCGATTAGGCAGCCGCGGTACCCATAGTTTAAAGGGTTAAACATGTTGTCTTTTTCCTATTGTGAGATTCTATCTCACGAAAAAGCGTGCAAAGGTACGAATAATTTTTGAGATGTGCAAATTTTTCTGCAAAATTATTCATTCTCATTGAATAATATTAGATTTTGATAATTGATTAGTCCATTTTCTGCTGTTTTTCGTTCCTGTGAGCCGGTATATACGACGGCGGTCATGCGGACATCATCTCCGTATAGTTTTTTGAAATATTGCAACGATTGATAGAAGGATGTATTGTCTGAATCACTTATTTTCACTTCGTAAGCATATAAATTGAGTCCTTGCTCAATCACGATATCCACCTCTTTATTTTTGTCGCGATAGAAATAGATTGTATCATCCAGTCCGTGATTAAAGGCTTGTTTCATCAATTCGGTCATCACCATATTTTCGAATATTCCACCTCTGCAAGGATGTATATTAAGTTGTTGTTCATTTTGGATGCCTAATAAATAGCAGACTAATCCGGTATCATAGAAATATATTTTTGGCATTTTAGCCAAGCGTTTACCAATATTGCGATAATAGGGGTATTTACGGAACGCAACGTATGATGTTTCTAATATACTCATCCATTCTTGAATAGTTGGAACGGACACACCGATATCATTACTCAGACTTAACGCATTAAATTCACTACCTACTCTTGCGGCCAAGAGTATTAAGAATCGCTGGAACTGTTTGATATTACGAACATTAACAATATTTTGGACATCACGTAGCAAATAGGTATTGTAATAGGCTCTATAAACATCCTGAGAAGCCATTCCGTCGCCCCATACAGCAGGATACATCCCCTTATATAATATTGAATCAATGGAATAGTTAGATGTATCTACTTCGTGCAAACTGAATGGCAATAGAGTTAAAACGGCAGTACGTCCGGCTAATGATTGTTTAATCTTGGGCATTAGTGCGAAATTACTGCTGCCGGTAAGTATATATTTGCGAGATTTATCTTCGTCCACCAACACTTGAATCATAGAAAACAACTCCGGTAGCACTTGTGCTTCATCTATAATCATTCCTGTTTCGGATTGTAATAAAAAGACGCGCATATCCGTCATTGCTTGTGCCAAGGTTTCGGTATCTTCTAAGTTAACATACCGATAATTGGGATATGTCATTTTGCACAAAGTTGTTTTGCCGGATTGGCGTGGTCCTTGAATACTAACTACCGGAAAAATCTGTCCAAGTCTAATTAATTCATTTTGTAAGTCTCTGTTATACATAATGATAGTGCCGTTTTGTCCAATTTTTAAGTGCCACTTTAAATTTGGCTGCAAAGGTACGAATAATTTTGCATATATGCAAATAAAAATGCAACTTTCGTAAAAAAAGTCGCATTTTTATTGCTATTAGGCAATATGCCTATTAGATGTAGAGCGAGCCTGCAATCTTGCCCGATTGGCGAGCAGGAGCAGTATTAGGCATAATGTCTCCTCCGGATGTTTCACCTGTAGCCCACATAATGTCGGCCATGTCAAATTGTACGGTTGCCGTTTGTGGCATGATATATATTTTTTTCATAATCGTAATATTTTTTGACGTTGACGTTAACGTTGACGTTGACTATTATTTAATTACGTGCCCGTGCGCGCTATAGACTTTACCATCACGGATGATGTATAGGTGGTCATTAAGGATGACTTTCTGTACATTGCCATTGAGGACAGCCTCGTCAAAGCCGGTCACTACGTTATTGATTTTGTGAACGAGACGCAGACCGTAACTGTTCTCGGTGCCCTTGCTGAGCGAGAGAGGAGCCGGAGCGATGTTGAGGTTCCAAATAGCACTACCGTTCTCGGTGAGGTAAATAGTAGCATTATTTGGCACTTCATTCAGGGCAATGATGTATTCGCCATTAGCGGGAGCACTCATGCCAAGTGAGAAAGTAGCTTGGTCATTGGTCATCAGCGCCTCATTAGCCACGAGTTGCAAGTCGTAATCGTTCACCCACATACGAGCTACCTTAGGAGTACCCATCGTAGCCTTGCTCAGGTCGATACCTGCCACATATTGCTCTGCAGCATCTTCGGATGCACGGATGAAGATTTGATCCACGTGTTTATCTTGATTCTCCTTGTAGAGACGCACATTGATAAACTCGGTGGAAGCAGCCTCGCCCATGCGGCGAGCAGCCACAGCGCTTGATGTTTTGCCCACCAATACGCTACCTGTCGCATTAACTTGTACCATAGCTGCATTACCGATTGCCAAAGGTGTTTTGCTAGCCGTGGCAGTCTCAAAACAATTGCCTTCGCTATTGAGAATCTGAATGATTGTAAAGTCGTCATCGTCGTCACCACTGAGTTTATTATCGGTTAAGCCATTATTGGCCACACCGTTCCAACCAGCGTCCTCATTGTCGGAAGATTTGAAGACAGTGATACTACCCTTGTTATCCAACTGCGATTTATTCGCCGCATAGAAGCGATAGCGGTTGTAGTTGGAGTTATCAAACTCGCAGAGGTAGAACACACCTGGAAGGAATTGATCGCCACTGAACGAAGCCCAGTTATTATCACTTCGGCCATGGGTTGCACGGTCATTCTCGTTGTAGGTATAAACGCGGTAGTTGGTATTCAACTCAGCTTTGGACCATGTGTCATTATCTTTATGGAGGCGTTCTACTCCATCGGCCACATTCACCTTAAACGGAACAGAGAAGCAGTAGTAGAGTTTATCATCCATTGTGCCGGATTTGTTCATCTCAATTTCGATGCAAACGTCACCAAGAATCTCCAAATTGGATGTGGTAGCCAAATTGGCACCTGTGTTGTCACCCGGAACTGATTGCAGAACTAAGTTCTGAGCCGTAACCGAACCTTTGCTGGTTATATTCATTGTCTTACCCGGAGCAAGAATGACGGTATATGCCTCTGTTGGTTCGGTAATAGTTTTTGTATCACCTTCTACCTCCAATGTATTAGTCTCTGAGATTTTGTAATAATACTTCACCACAGTAGAGCCACCTCCTGCCACAGTAACGGTTTGCGGTTCAGGAGTGTCATAATCTTCTATCTCTATTGGTTCTGGTGTAACGACATCTCCGGTTCGGGCAGGATATTCCGTGTAAGAATATCGTTGCTTGAATGGAACATCGTCCACAATATGCAACTTATAATATTCTACCAAATAAGTTGTATTACCAGGAGTCCAAGTTGCAGTATATGTAACATCTTTTTCCGGCATAGTAACATCCACAGCAGGAGTCCATGCTACAAAGTCATAACCTGCTTTGGTTACATTAGGAGCAACAATGGGCGTACCAACCGCCACTTCTCCTTTGGTATAGTCATTGGATGCGACGCCACCTGCCAAATTCCAACTCAAGTTAAACTTATTAGACCAAACAGCCGTGAATGGAGTAGAAGAAGTTACTTGTACCGTACGCGGATTAGTAGTAACACCATCGCTCCAGCGAACGAAGTGGTATCCTGTAGCAGGATTAACGGCCTCAATAGTTGCCTCGGTGAGATAGTCATACTGCTTAGAGAAACGATCTTGGTTAGTGAAGGTTTCACCGCCAACGGTTACATTCACTTGTCCGTACGTACCACCATCCACGATGAGACGCATCGTGTTGGGTTTCTCAACGAAGGTAGCTTTATAGTCTTGAGCCTTGGTTACGGCACTTACCAACGGATTCCATACTAACTCATAATAGTAATGTTCAGGATCCGCATGTTCCTTGGTTGGGAGAGTTCCGATAAAGGTGGGCACAACGTTGTATGCCACTTGGTCGGAATGCAGAACCGTTGTACCATCTTCGGCTAAGAATCGGATTTGGAATTTCTTAGCGACATCACGGTATTTAGCCACATAAACGACATTCTCGGTAACAGAAGCAATATCGGGTGTCCAACCGTCAAATTCAAAGTCCTTATCGGCAATACCTTGTTTAGTAGGAGTCTCTCCGTTGTACTCAGGCATAGCGTTATAAGTCACATCGTTATCCGTTTCGAGTATTGTACCATTGTAGTTCTTCCACGTAACGGTATAAGTTAGCGTAGTAGGATCTACCGGTATATCGTTATACGTTCCGGTATAGGATGCAACACCGGTAACGGCACTAATAGTTGGTGTCCAAGTCAGTTTCTTACCAGGTTGGTTATCCAAGAACCGCTCGCTATAAGGAATCTCGCCCCACTTGAAGTAGTTGATTTCGCTTGTTCCGCCCACCGTGAAGGTTACTTTGTATAGTTTATCTTTTTGCTCATATTGAGCCACAAAGACGGTGTTCTCAGTCACTTTAAGATCATCCGTGAGGGCAGGAGACCAACCGATGAAGTCGTAAGTATAGTAATTACTTGCGGCACGCGCAGGAAGTGAACCGAGATATTTGGGAGTAGAGTTATACTTCACTTGATAGTCGGCAATCTTAGTACCATCCCAATTTTGCCAGGTAACGGTCACTTCTTTCTCTTTCCACGCGCTCGCGCCTGCGTCGTAATAATAATAGGTATCGTTGTCTGCGCAGTAATAGATGTCATCATACGGAGTTACTTCCCACCATTGGCAGTTGTCAGACATGAGGATAAACATACGTAACTCGTCGGCAGAATAGTAAAGGTGGGTAGTAGCATCTTCAGTATTGGACTTCAAAGCCACATAGTCACCCGGTTTAGCGTAGTAGATCCACTCGGCAGGGTCATTGGACGTTTCATCTATATCGAAGCAACCATCGTGTACCATGCACTTCCATTGACCATCTTGGTAGCAGTAGGATTTACCGGCGGCAGTACCGGAAGTGGAAACTTTGGAGTTATCGCCATTGAGGAGATTAGCGGGGGTAAATGTCACGCCATAGTACGTAGGTGAAGTGTTGTTACATTCGTACACCGTTGTATTAGACGATGGAGCATTAGCAGTAAACACGATAGTACCTGCATCCTCGTTGGTAGAAATGATGGAAGAACCGGAAGTGGAAGTATAGAGACCTCCATTGACCTTAAACGCACCATGTATATTCAACTTAGCGTTGTCAATGGTTGTACGAGGACAAGTCGTCCAACTGGGAGTAAACTTAACTCTTACAAAGTTATGACCAACACCATACGTAGTGTTTGGCTGATATGCCAATCCTACGCCATCTTTATCATGCCAATCTTGTGCATCATAGAAATATACGTTCTTTCCAGAAACCAACACGCCAGTAGCCTCTTTATCAATCTCTAAACTAGAGCCAGGGAGGAAGGAAATATTTTGTGTAACATTCAATGTTCCAGTCAATAAGTGAATATCCATGTTGTTGGTAACAGGCAGTACATACGAACTAGAATTGAAAGTAATCGTCGTAATTGTAACATTAATTTTAAGGGTGATTGCATTTAGATTAGCCGCACTATTAATATCATATACTTGGCGGTCATGGATAGGGTCATATTGTTTACGCACCCAGGTATCTTCACTATCATCCTCATTATTCATTGTAAAGAGCGCTGTCTCAGTACCTGTACCGATAATCATTACATTATCCACTTGCACACCAACAGTACCTGCTCCAGCATATAAATGAGATCCAGGATGGTACGTAACAGGTACTTCGATATTTTGGATATAGTATTGATTCAACGGGAAACACTTTTGCGTGTTTCCATTCATAGATCTCGTGCACGTTCCTCCTCTGAAATCCATAATTTGGAACATCTCATAACAAGTTGATCCACGACGCGCATCAATAGTTCCTTGACCGGTGATAAAGCCCCAACCTCGCAATTTAGCACCATTATTCAAAGTGATAGATGAATTTTCATTCATTACCAATTGTGCATATCCATCGCATGGACTACCACAACCGGCATTGGCATAGATATGTTGACGCCCCCCCACTTCAAATATTCCGTTTACAATCATATTAACACCCTCTGCAAAGGTTAATGTACGATATAACTTCAAAGTTGGCGGCGTTCCACTACTAGTGTAGGTATCCACTTTATCACCTTTGGCTGCCGTTTGACCATCTTTCCATGGCACTAACAGAGTTGCATTGGAAGACAGAGTATAGTTGCCGGCAGGTAAGATGTAGTCACACAGCATGACAATTGTCAATGTGTTGGTTGTGTTGTTAGCATACAACAATGCCGTTTCTAAATCGTAGAAAGGAGTCTCCTGTGTCTTTTTATTCACAGTCTCTACCACTTTACATGTAGCCTGACCAAGAGGGCGCTCATTAGCTACCACGTATTGATAACCGGCATCGTATTCTGCACCATAATTTAGAGCATATGCATTATATTCTTCCGTTAGAAACTTCGACAAATCTGTATTTGTTTTGTAAAAGCCTCCTTTTAAATTAACCTTACCCACTGTACCATAAATAGGAGCAGTTGAGCCATTCATTTTTCCTCCGTTAACATTAAATGTTGCTCCTTTTTGATACAATGCGTACGCGGTAGTGGGAGTTGCCTCTATTATTGCACCATCTTCAACAGTTACAGTCCCCGCTTCTGCATAAACGCCACAGGCGGTATTGGTTCCTGCGGTGGCATTGATAGTACCTCCATTTACTAAGATAGTACCAGCACCTTTCCCCCAAATTCCATATGCAGTAGTAGTCTTAGGCTGAGCTTTTATGGTTCCACCAGAGAATGTTATTGCCCCCGTAGAAGCATTATATATACCACACGCAGTAGTGGTTTGTGCTTGAGCTAAAATGTTAGCAACTCCTGAAATATTTACCGTTCCTGCTGCCTTATTGTAAATGCCATAAGCAGACATTGTTCCTGAACTACTTATTTTGGCTGTAATTGAACCTCCTGACACATTAACCGTTGAGGCAGTATTCATCATAATGCCATAAGCAGTAGTTGTTTGAGCTTGAGTAGTAATCGTACCGCCCTCCATAGTTAGTTGAGCATTGTAATTTCCGTCCAAGTAAACACCCACAGCTTCTGTGGTGTTAATTGTAGTAGATTGAATATCAATATTACCAGAGAGATTAACCTGACCATAACCCAAAATACCTCGTGATTTTGTTTTGGTCTCCACCAAAATCGTTCCACCGCTAAAATTGCCCACAGCAGGAGTCGCTGCTCCGGCACCAATTTGAGCACCATAACCATATTGATCCGAATAAGCCTCAATTTTTCCTCCTGTCATATTAAACGTATATCCATCTGTAACATACACTCCGTACGCACGAGCACTAGTTGAAGTGGTTACATCCGCCGTATTTTGTGCATAAATAGATCCACTTTGAAGGTTCAGAGTACCTTTTGTTACATAAACGGCATACATCTTACCATTTACTTCACCAATCATTGAAATCACACCTTTGCCCAAATCACTATTATCAACAATATTGACAATAGCATTCGCATTGTTAATGTTTAACAACTTTGAGACCGAACCAGCCAAACTACTCCCATTCAGATCCAAAGTCATTGATTTTGTAATGGATTGCGACGTAGAAATATCCAACACATTATCCAAGAGCTGTAAGGTCGGATTAGTAGTCAACGTGTTCGCATAAGCCAAAGCCTCTGCAAAAGTTTTATAGTCCTGGATAGTCTCTCCGTCTATCACGCGAGCTTGGTAAAGACTAGGTTCTTTAAATTTAGCTTTAATCGTTTTGTCCGCAGAGATTTTAGTTGTATTTCCATCGGCTAACACATAATTTTCATTCGCAGATATGAGATTTTCTGCACTTCCAGACACCTCGTACCACCCTAAGAACGTACCAGAATTGACCGTCAGTTCAATCTTATCCGTTTCATAAGATGAGACCTGTTCGTCCGCATCCTTGGGAACATAACTCTTATTATATGCCACAAGTCCGGTTTTACCACTATTGTCCGTAATATTACTATATGCGACAGAATAAGAGCCATTTTCTGGAGCAAGGAAGGTGATATTATAAGTCGGCAATTCCGTCCAATTAGCAGTAGCCGTAAATAAAGTAGGATTAGACGAAGTCTCACTCGAAGCCGATACCGCTAAACCATAGTATCCACTTTTTGAACTGGCGGTCACTCCCGTCCCCGTCCAACTATTAAATTTATAGCCACGAGCAGCCTTTGCCCAAGCATAGTAGGTTTGACTTTTATTGCTACTGCTATTCGATACTGCCAACGAAGCTTTATAATCCGTATCCGACGAAGGCCCGGTGGTCGCTGTCGCAAGATACACATACCCTTTACCTGAGCCACCATTAGCGACAGTTAATTTGGAATAATACGTACTTGCCCATCCCTGAACTGGGAAAGCGAAAGTAAGCAGGAAGCCTGCTAATAAAGTTAACGAAAACTTACAAAACTTTTTCTTTGCCACAAGGGCACGATTAACTTCGTTTTTCATATCTTAAATCAAAATAAATTAATATTCGGGGTATTGATTAATCTTGTCCAACAAATCTCCTGCTGTTAATTCGTTCATCTTGGTAAATGCGAAAAGTTTCCTTGCGAGGTCCTTTAGTGAAGCACCCATGTGATAAATCCGTTACAAATACGTATGCATCAAAGATTTGTCCTTCGAAAAAAACGCCCTCTGTAGGAGGTAAGCCTCGGTGAATTTGGATATCAAACTGCCTCTGACTCTCCTCAACTTGCGCAACACGACACTCCAAGCGCTCAAATCGTTGATTGAAGGCATATCCATTCAGCATATACTGTCTCAGTACATTTGTTGCCCATTGACGGAAACGAGTGCCCTGCACACTATGTACACGATAACCAACAGAGATAATAACATCTAAATTATAGAAATCTACATGATAGTCTTTCCCATCGCTTGCAGTATAGGCAAATTTTGCCCAAACTGATTCTTTCGTCAACTCACCCTCCTTAAAAACAGCACGTACATGCTTACCTACAACACTTCGATCTCTACCAAATAATGCTGCCATTTGGTCAATAGAAAGCCATACGGTGTCACCCTGAAGTTTGACTTCAAGTTGAACTGTGTTATTTGGCTGATACAATACAATTTCTCCGCTACCAGTCTTCTTTGCACTGAATATTTCGTTCTTCTTTGTCATTCTAATGTATGATGCCACTTAAGTTAGGCTGATGTAGTCAGGCGTGAGCACGTGTTATTTATTTATATACGCACGTTCGTGGGCATACACATCACAAAAAGCGGCGCAAAAGTACTGCTTTTTTCTGAATTATGCAAGAAAAAATGCATAAAAATAATATTTTTAACTAAAAAATAACATTTTGCAATGTAGAGTTTACAAAAATTAGCCAAAATAAAAATGCGACTTTCAGCAAAAAAGTCGCATTTTTTGACAAGAACGAGGACGTTAACGAGGACTAAAGGTCCTGTAGTAAAAAGGCCATATACATCGGCAATGTAAGGATGCCACTCACTTGTCCTATATTATAATCTCCCAACTTAATAGCATGAGAAATATGATATTTTTCAGGATGATTCATGACTGTTCTAAGCGACTTAGCATTCCCAGAAACAGCCTTACATTCAATCGGCACACACTCTCCTTTATATCGAATAAGGAAGTCTAACTCCACCCCTCCATCTTTGTGGTAATAATATAAGTTGCGCCCCATTTTACCCAATATATCTGCAATTATATTTTCGAATATGGCTCCTTTGTAACTAAATAAGTTTCCTAATAAGATGTCCCCTTGCGTACCCGGATCCAACATACTAATAAATAACCCCGTGTCCGACAAATACACCTTAAATTCATTATCAATCGCATTACCACCCAAAGGTAACTCCGTGATAGAAGTATTGTAACATCTACGAATAATTCCTGCATCCTCTATCCATTGCAGACAACTAATGTACTCCTTGCTCCGTCCTCCATGCCGCACCACCGAATACTGGAATTTCTTATTTTCTTTACTTAATTGGCGAGGAATAGAATCAAAGCACTCTTTTATACGAGCCTTATCCGACGAATTAGCATATTTAATCATATCTGCCTGATACTCTTGAATAATGCTTTGTTGAACTTTAATCACCTGATTTAAATCATGCGTTGTAAGCATAGTAGATACAGCTTCCGGCATTCCTCCTACTACCACATATTCTAATAACAATTGACGAAAGCGGGTATGCAATGCCTCTGGGACTGGTACTTCTTGGTGCAAACATTTGTGCAGTAGTTCAATGGCCTCAGAAGGTATTTGGTTGGCCCACAACCATTCTTCAAAATCCATCGGATACATATCAATAATCAATTCTGATCCTACAGGAATGGAATAGTCATGACTAGAGTCAACAGAAAGACTCATGTCCGATTTGTACCCATTAACGCCTAATAATGAGCCGGTACAAATGACATCATATTGGCCATCTTGCTTCCAAAACTTGAGAGAAGCACGAGCCCCCGGGCAATCTTGTATTTCATCAAAAATCAAACACGTTTTCCCCGGAATAAAATGGGCATCAGGGATAGAGGCAGAAATTAACATCGTTAAATGGTTGATATTCAACGAGCCATCGAAGATTGTTCGCAATTCTTTTTCCTCATGAAAGTCCATGTAAATTACACTCTCATAATTATCCATCGCAAACTGCCTAACCGAACTTGTTTTTCCACATTGACGAACACCTTTGATGATTAAAGGCTTATGATTCGGAGTGGTCTTCCAAGCAATTAATTTTTCCTCTATTTTACGCCTATACATATAACTACGTGATTTAAAGCAAGTTAACATTTTTTATGGCGAGTTTTGATGCAAAATTCACACTTTTTGTGGCGAGTTTTTGCATAAATCTCACACTTTTTAGGGCGAGTTTTGATATTTTCCGACTGCAAAGGTACTGCTTTTTTTTGAATTGTGCAAGAAAAAATGCAACTTTTCGGCAAAAAAGTTGCATTTTTTGAAGTCTGGTTTGGGCGGGGTTGTGCAGGGATTAGGTGGGGGTTAGGCGGGGGTAGGCGGGGGGTACGTCAGCTGCATGTGGTCGCGAAGTGGTCCCGAAGTGGTCAAGAAAAACATATTATTTTTGACGGCGGCAGGGATTTTTAATGGGCAGCCAGCCAATTATGGCCGGTGCCACATTCGGCAATAAGTGGAACAGATAAATGGACTACATTCTGCATCTCTTCTACTACAATAGCGCGGACAGTATCCACTTCGGATTGAGGGACATTGAAATTAAGTTCGTCATGCACCTGCATAATCATTTGTGCTTTCAGTCCTTCACTGCTGAGTCGCTTAGCGATATTGACCATCGCCATCTTGATGATATCTGCTGCGGTGCCCTGGATAGGTGCATTCACCGCATTACGCTCCGCAAAACTGCGCACCACCGAGTTATGGCTAAGGATATCGGGCAAGTAACGTTTGCGTCCAAAGAGGGTCTCAACATAGCCCTTTTCCCGAGCAAAAGCCTTTTGTTTCTCAATAAAATCAATCACCTTGGGGAAGGCTTCAAAATACCCATCAATCAGTGCCTTGGCTTCGCTGCGCGGACAGTCTAATTGCTGCGCCAAGCCAAAGGCCGATATGCCATAGATAATACCAAAATTAGCCGTTTTAGCGCGACGGCGTTCCTCTTTAGTCACTTCGTCAATGGACTTATGGAAGATTTTAGCCGCCGTAGCAGCATGAATATCCTGACCTTTACGGAAAGCCTCCAACAGATGTTCATCTTGGGACATGTGTGCCATCAGTCGCAACTCAATCTGCGAGTAATCGGCACTCACGATCATACATCCTTCGTCCGCGATAACGGCTCGGCGTATCAACTGCCCCCTTTCGGAACGGATAGGCAGGTTCTGGAGGTTAGGATTGGACGAAGATAGACGTCCGGTAGCGGTCACTGTTTGATTATACGTAGTATGGATTTTGCCGGTTTGAGGATTGATATAAGACGGCAAAGTGGCGATATAAGTCGAAATGAGTTTTTTTAGTTCGCGATAATCCAATATCTTACCTACGATAGGATGTTTCTCTTTGAGGGCTTGCAGCACTTCCTCAGACGTGGAGTACTTGCCGGTCTTGCCTCGCTTCGCCTTATCGTCCAGATGCATCTTATCAAACAGCACCTCCCCCACTTGCGAAGGAGAATTGATATTAAAAGACTCTTGTGCCAAAGCATAGATATCTTGCTCTAAGGCATTGAGTTCATTTCCTAATTCCACCTCTGCCTCACGCAATATATTGACATCAAATCGCACGCCGGCTTGCTCCATATCACGCAGTACCTGCACCAGCGGCAGTTCGACTTCGTTATATAAGTTCCACAAAGCAGCATCGGCTTGGAGAGCCTTCCAATCCGGTTCGACATGCGGATTAAACGACACCTCAGGGTTAAGCAAATACGCACACAGGCGGTTCTCTATGGTATCATAAGCGGGGGCCGCTATGGTGTTGGTTGCAGGAGACTCCATGTCGGCAAACAGGTCCAAAGTAGCCTCCGCCGGTTTGGTAGTTGATTTGGAGGTCTTGGCTACAGCAGAAGCAGAAGAGACAGCGTTTTTGATAAGCGAATTAAACTCTAACTGCTGATAGATAGGTGCCAAGCGCGACCAGTCTTTCTCGTGCACCATTAATGAGGTCTCATCCAAATCAATCGGTACATCGGTGCGAATAGTAGCCAAGAACTTAGAGAAGCGAATAGCTTCCGCCTGGCTCTCCACTTTATCCTTCAACGCACCTTTGAGTTCATTGGTGCGTGTCAGTAATTCTTCTATGCTGCCAAACTGCTGAATGAGGCTGACAGCTGTTTTCTCACCTACCCCTTTGCAGCCGGGTATATTATCACTGGCATCGCCCATCAGTCCTAATAAGTCGATAACTTGTTTGGTATGCTCAATGCCATATTTATCGCACACCTCTTTAGGTCCTAATTGTTCAAAACCACCGGTATGTCGTGGCCGGTATTGCAGCACATGCTCCGTCACTAACTGCCCATAGTCCTTATCGGGCGTAGCCATGAAGACCTCAAATCCGGCTTGCTCAGCCTTACCGGCTAATGTACCTACCACATCATCTGCCTCAAAGCCTTGCACCTCCATGGCAGGTATATTCATGGCATTCAGTATATCTTTGATGATTGGCACCGCCCTACGTATGTCTTCGGGTGTTTCTTCGCGCTGCGCCTTATACGCCTCAAAAGCCTCATGCCGGAAAGTAGGTCCATGAGGGTCAAAAGCCACTCCTACATGCGTTGGTTTGAGTTTACGCAGCAGGTCCTCTAAGGTGGTTACAAAGCCATAGATAGCACTGGTATTCTCGCCTTTGGAGTTCATACGTGGCACGCGAATGAACGCGTAGTACGCGCGATAAATCATCGCATAAGCGTCTATAAGAAGGAGTCGTTTCATATCATTCAATTATAACCAGGCAATCGGTTTTTGTCCGTGTTTGATGAGATAATCATTTGCCGCCGAGAAATGTCCGCAGCCTATAAAACCGCGATAGGCACTAAGGGGACTGGGATGAGGAGCAGTTAGCACGAGGTTCTTACGACGGTCAATGAACTGCCCTTTACGCTGGGCATAACTGCCCCACAGCATATAAACGATATGTTCCCGCCGAGTATTAAGAGCCTGAATAGCGGCGTCTGTCAGTTCTTCCCACCCTTTATTCTGATGACTGCCGGGATGATGGGCCTCTACGGTAAGGGTGGCATTGAGTAGTAGCACCCCTTGGTCAGCCCAGTGTTGCAGGTTGCCTGAAGTAGGGATAGGCAGACCTAAGTCGCGGTGCAGTTCCTTGTAGATATTCTCCAACGAAGGCGGAATAGCAATACCTTCATTCACCGAGAAACATAGTCCGTGCGCCTGCCCCACATCGTGGTAAGGGTCCTGACCTATAATAACAACCCGCACCCTGTCAAAAGGGCACGAGTTAAAAGCATTGAAGATGAGGTTGCCCGGAGGAAAGCATTGCTTGGTAGCATACTCACGTCGCACAAAAGAAGTGAGTATTTCAAAGTACGGCTTATCAAACTCAGGTTGCAGTACTTGTTTCCAGCTGTCCTCTATTTGCACATTCATTAGTCCACAATGAGCATCGCATCACCATAATCACCGAAGTGATAGCCTTGCTCAACGGCTTCATTATAAGCCCGCATTGTGTTCTCAAATCCCCCAAAAGCAGCCACCATCAGGTGTTGCGGCGATTGTGGGAAGTAGAAATTAACAAAGAAAGCATTGGCTACCGTGAAGTCATACGGTGGGAAGATAAACTTATTGGTCCAACCATCATACGGCTTAATCTGACCATCTATACCGGCTACGTGCTCCATGGCTCGCATGACCTCGGTGCCGACGGCACAGACGCGTGTTTGATTAGCATGCGCTTTGCTGATAGCATCTACGGTCTTTTGAGGAATCATGAATTGTTCAGACTCCATCTTATGCTTGGTGAGGTCCTCTACATCAATCGCACGGAAATTGCCTAATGACATGTGCGAAGTAACGAACTCCAATTCGGCTCCTACTATCTCGAGACGTTTGAGCAGTTGTTTGGAGAAATGCAGGCTGGCTGCCGGAGCAGCTACGGCACCTATCTTATCCGCAAAAACGGTTTGGTAACGTTCTTCATCCAATTCATCTTCCGTAGTATCGGGGAACAGTTTCTCAAACTCCGCTTTCGTCTCTTCGTCCATAGGACGCCTGATGTACTTAGGCAACGGCATATTACCTAAACTATATAGATACTGCTTGAACTCAGAGTTATCGTAGTCCGTGAGGAAACGGATGGTACGTCCGCGAGAAGTGGTGTTATCAATCACCTCGCCCACGATGGTCGTATCTTCGTCCAAGAACAGTTTATTACCAATACGAATCTTACGAGCAGGATCCACTAATACATCCCAGTAACGCAGGTTATGGTTCAACTCGCGCAGCAGGAAAATCTCAATGTTAGCCATTGTCTTTTCTTTCTTGGCATATAGGCGAGCCGGGAACACCTTGGTATCATTAAATACAAACACATCACCTTCGCCAAAGTAAGCAACCAAATCACGCACTTGCTTATGCTCGATCTCGCCACTTTTCCTATGTAGCACCATCAAACGTGCATCTTCACGATAAGGACTGGGGTACTGAGCAATCAGTTCTTCCGGCAAACGGAATTTGAACTGGCTGAGTTTCATGTTGTATTGGTCAAAATGATTCATATAAATAGTTTTTGATTATAACTGATTAATTATTTGTTCAAATTGTTCAAAACTGATGCAATCCTCTACTCGTATATCTCCTACTCTTGTGCGCCGTAACGCAATCAGATGTGCACCGCTATGCAGTCGCTCACCTATATCTCGAGCCAAAGCACGAATATACGTTCCTTTGGAGCACACCACGCGTATTTGCAACTGCATTGAGGTCGGGTCAAAGGACAGCACCTCTATTTCATCTATTTTGAGCAGTTTGGGTTTGAGTTCCACCTCCTGCCCTTTTCGCGCCAGTTCATACGCCCGCTTGCCATCCACTTTGACGGCCGAAAAGATTGGTGGCACCTGCCATTGTTCACCCAAGAAAGTAGGAATAACCCGGTCAATCAACTCGCGCGATATATGTTCCGTCGGATAGGTCTGGTCAATCGGTTTCTCCAGATCATAACTGGGTGTTGTAGCACCTAATTGCAGGGTGGCCACATACTCCTTGATATGCTGCTGAAGTGCATCAATAAGTTTGGTTTTCTTGCCGGTACAAACCACCACCACGCCTGTAGCCAATGGATCCAATGTGCCGGTATGCCCTACCTTCAGTTTCTTAGTGCCTAACTTATGGCACAACAGCCATCGCGACTTACCCACCACATCAAAGGACGTCCAGCGATATGGTTTATCAAAGCCGATTATTTCCCCCTCAACAAAGTCCATAGCACAATGCAAATCCGCCCATCAGTAAGCAATATATCGCGAAATAGATTAGTTTTTGTCTTTTCACAATGGCAATCATCCATTTACAAGCGGCTGCACCGACCACAAAAGCACTCACAAACCCCACCAACATCACAGTCCATGTAAGATCCGTCACCACTTCACCTTTTAGGATATCCAATATATTCAGGAACGTCTCTCCTAAAATAGGCACTAACACCATAAGGAAGGAGAACTGCGCCACTTGTTCTTTCTTATTGCCCAACATCAGTCCGGTAGCGATTGTAGTACCACTGCGGCTAAGTCCGGGCAATACCGCACATGCCTGTCCGATACCGATAATCAAACTGTCCCACCAGCCAATCTGTTCTTTGGAGCGAGGCTTAGCATATTGCGCGAAAGTGAGTAAGCACGCCGTCAGTATCAAGCATGCACCTACCACAACGATGCCGTGACCAAAGATAGCCTCCACTTCGTCCTTAAAGAACATACCTACAATAAAAACAGGTACCATAGATAGGATAATCTTACCGGCATACTGCTTCTCGGCATTCCAAACCGGCGTAGTAAAGGTTCCCCTCAGTATCCATGCCACTTCTTTCCATAGCACTAACAGCGTTGAGCACACCGTAGCGGCATGCACTAACACATCAAATAGCAACATATCTCCATCCGAAAACTCAACACCTAATAGTGTTTGACCGATGGTGAGGTGACCGGACGAAGAGACAGGAAGAAACTCCGTTAATCCCTGAATAATACCAAGTATAAGTGCCTGAAACCAACTCATTTCTTCTTAAATAAGATAGCAAAAATCATCAATACGAACCCTGCCAACGAAATCATTGGACCTACCGTGATGCGACGCGTCGAAAAAATATCCGGGTTATACTGTTCACCACTGGGTTCTCCTCCCATCAAACATAGTCCAATAACAATGACTACAATGGAAATAACAATTAAAATTAAGTTAATTTTATCTAAATTATATTTCATACATCTTATCTGTTTTCATACGAATATACTTACCTGTAGCAATCATCGACGCAATAAACGTGATGACTTGTCCGCCCAGCAGCACCAGCAGCACTACAAAGCCTACATTCACCATATTGAGTTCAAATAGCCATACCCCTAATCGCTCATGCGCATAGAAGATTGCTCCGGCCAACACGGCAATTGCAATCAGTCCTGCCTCAAAGCCCATCAATACATTACGACGCACAAAAGGAGCACGAATCACCCATGAGGTAGCCCCCACCAGTCGCATCGTATTAATCAAGAAACGCTTGCTATACACGTGCAATCGCACCGTATTAACAATCAATGCCACCGATATAAAGAGCAGTACCAACGCGATGGCTAAGAGCACCAGCGAGAACTGACCCACATGCAAATCTAACATCCTAATCACCTCCTGAGGATGCTCAATCTTTTCTATATAAGGTAATTGCTCCAATTGTTCGGCAATCGCCTCTATACTATCTTTTTGGGCATAGGATGCATTCAAGTGCATCTCAAAAGAAGCCGTCAGCGGATTATAGCCCAAGAACTGCTTCGGATCCTCTCCTAAACGTGCTATATGCTCCTGCAATGCCTCTTCGGATGACACAAACGTTACATCATGGCAATAAGGGGCACTTTCCAGCAGTTCCTGCAACCGAGTAACTTCGGTATCAGAAACTTTTTCGGTTAATACAACCGTGACAGTTACACTCTGCTTAACCTGCTTAAAAACCCGATGAGCAGATAACAGCAGCACCGCCTCCAAACCCACCATAAACAACACCAGCGAAATACTGATGGTGGTGGTGAGATACATATTAAAAAACCGATGTTTCACAGTAAAAACCTAATCCGTTAGTATGACAAAGCAGGCAGGTCCGTGACCTGCCTGCTATAAATATTAATATTCCCAGAGGTCTTGCTCAAATGTCAATAGTTCGTATTCGATACGAGCTTGCTCTTGCTTAGCATCCTTCTCCGTGAAGCAATAATCCAAAATCATACGATTGTAGATATTTCCTTCACCTACGATGTAAGACGAGAATAGACGTTTCTCAAAGAACTCCTCAAACGTTACACGCTTAGCCTCATTCTGGCTAGGAATCAAGTAATGCGAAGCCAAGTAAGGACGCAATTGGTCGTACAGAATCCAGAACTTAACGGACGTACGCATAAACTCAGCCGGCGACTCTTCATCACCCGAAGCCTGATCAGGCTGTAGCGGAGCTAAAGCTACAATCTTGCGGTACATACGAGAAGTGGATTTATCAAAGAAAATCACCTCGTACAGCAAGTACTTAAGTTGGTTACGCACATAGGTATTGTAGTTATATGGTTGGAAAGAGAACGTATCGGCTATACTATCGTAGTTGAGCACATAGGATGTCTCATCTTCACGATCTAATTCACCAATACCACCTACCATAAACTGGTCCTTAATCTCGTTACGCGGCACGATATTATCCCTCGATAAAACAGGCTTGAGCACACGCTCGCTACGACGGAAAATAGTCATTCCGTTTTGAACGGCATCCACGATTAAGCGATAAAGACTCATGTACGTTGGATCATCCGGTTCAACGGGGAAATACAACTGGTAGTTCTGCTTTTGACGCATATCGATGATACGATAGATATCACGACGCCAAACTACATCTTCGGTGCGATGTTGAATAGTAACCACAGAATCGGCTGCTTCAGACAACTCTTGCGTCTCCAAACGAACGGTACCATCGGGAGCGAAGAACGAATTAATCGGATGCTGTGCTTGAGCGCCAATAAAAGCCAAACTCAACAAAAGCACTAATGCACTAATTTTTTTCATATCAATTGGTTTTGTATTTCTATTATTTAAGACCTAATGTCAAGTTAGGCAACGTGTTAACCTTGCCACTGGGTTCGCGATACTTAATGGTCATGATGTTAAGCACATCACCACTACGCAGTTTACTAATAGCCGTCATCATATCACGACTGAACTTATTGCCTTGTGCCTTCAGGTAACGACCTCCGGCATAGATTTCGAAACTAACAATGGTAAAGGGCAAATCCAACACACCATCCGGGCCGTAACTGGCCTCCAAATGCGCATCACCACTCTTCAACGCCTTAATACCAATGCGCTCAGTACCATCATAGGTATCAGCACCTGACAGCAAGAATGCACTTGGTTTAGGCAGCGGCTTAACCTTATAGTCATTGGCTCCCATCAAAACAGTACGACCATCTACCTCGGCATGAACAGAAATCTTAACGGTCTTGCTGCTCTCGTTAGGCAGAATGATATATAAACCATTCTTTTGAGTAACCGTAGCACCGGTAGCCGATACTTTAATCTTGTTGCCACCCATACCAGGAACGGAGATATTAAACTTATTCTCATAACCGGTATAGATAGTGTTCATATCAATATTAGAGATAGATGCAGTAGGAGCACCAACGGTATATTGACCCTTGAAGTCATAATGGGTAGTATCACCCGGCATTAACATATAACCGGTATAAGTATGCTGACCAACTTGGTTAGCCACCAAATCATATACGCCATCAGGATATTCCTGACCATTGATATACACCATTGGCAGGTTAGTCGTATCCACAGCAGCCGAAACGATGCGTGCACGGTAGTGACCACCTTGCATGATGTACTCACCATTATCCGGCAAAATCAATGCCTGTACGGAGTTAATCACGAAGTCAGACGAACCGGCAGACTTGTAGAAGAAATTCAGGAAATCATTCTCCACCATGCGGACATCGTTCTGGTACTTAGTCAGCAATGCCAAAACGGCACCGGCAGGCATCTCCTCAAAGATAGACTGCTCCCAAGGAATAGTCTCACCTTCTTGGTTAGTAACAGTTCCGGTAGAGAACAAAGAGTTCACCATAGCCGTTTTCTGCTCCCATTCATGTGCGAAAGCTGCATCCTTCATCTTATTCTGAAGGCACTCCGAATCAGCAGCGGACATATACTGACGATAGAGGTCCATACGTGCGCGCAATTCCTCCGCGTTCGTACGCCCGCTCGCGTCCTTCATATTTAACGCGTATTGGTGAGGTTTATTGGTTTCTGAACCATTTTGAACATCGTCCGGCATCTTGGTGTAATTCTCACCATCTACCATGTTAACAATATCCAATTTAAAACGCTCCAGATAATCATATAAGTCATCACTCATCTTCTTGTTAGTCTGAGCGATAGCCCACCAATCACCATATTTCTTCATGCCGCCTTCGTCCTTGCTGTAGGCAGCCTCGAAAATCTTCATTATATCCTCGGTACGAGCGTCCGTTGATTTAATAGAAGATTCCATAGAATGACGCAGTTTGGAGAAACCGTTGATAATATCGGCACTTACATTCAAGGCCAACATGGCGGTCAACACCAAGTACATCATACCAATCATTTTTTGTCTCGGGGTTTCCGGACAGTTTTTTGCTCCACCCATTTCTTTAGATTTTAAAGTTAATAGTTGAAAGTATTACTTAGATTGATTCAATGCCTTATGCAAGTGCATTTAACATATTACCATAAATCTTATTCAAATCAGCTACTTGTTGAGCTAATTTCTTTTGAGCTGCATCATAAGCCTCTTGGCTCTTCAGTGATTCAGCTGCCAAAGTTTGCATCTTTTGGAAGTCTGCACCAACTGCCTCAACGTTCTTGGTAGCAGCAGCCACAGCGTTAGCCTGAGCCTTATAAGCCTCTACTTGGCTCTGTACAGCAGCTAATTGCAATTCATAAACCGAGTTCAACGAAGCCAACTTCTGACCCATTGCACCAACTTCTTTCTCATAAGCTTTAGTGCCGGTAGCTACTTGCTGCAAGTCTGTAGCAATCGTGGTATAAGCAGCATTCAGAGCAGTAGCCTTGTCTCCTAGAGCATTAGCACTCTCTGCATACTTAGCAGCAGCCTCGCTTGCAGCATCCATCTTCTCGCCTAACTTATTGGTAGAAGTAGCCAACTTGCCTAACTCAGAGAGTTGTCCGGCCGTCTTAGCCAAATCATTCAACGAACCCTTCAAAGCATTCAGTTCAGCATCGCTAAGAGGAGATACACCTGCCTTGGGAGCTTCACCTGCATTGCCTCCTACTTGAGGTGCCATACCAAGTTGCTCCTTGGAACGAGCAACGCGCTCATCTGGAGAACCATATTCGATTAGTTGTGGGAACACATTACCCCAGTGGAATTCCTCGTGAGGAGACTCTAACACACCAATCATAAACAAGATTGCCTCAGTAATCATACCGCACATCAGCACAGGACCGGCTCCGGGGAAGTGCATAATCTTGAACAATGCACCAATAATAACGACAGATGCTCCTAACGAATAAACGATATTAACAACGTTTTTTCCTTTGTAGGAGTGATACCATGTCATGAATTTACTTTCTTTCTTTCCTTCGAAAGATTCATACCAGCTTGCATAAGCATTTTGATTTTGTACAGTTGCCATATTAGTTAGTTTTTTTTGTTTTTACTTAGGTATTTTGATTTTAGATTAGTCTCCAATGTAAGAACGAACGCAACGGAATCCAATATACGGACGACTCTCATATTGATACTCGTACGTACGTACGCCACATTGCATGTAATAAGAAATGTCTTTCCAACTACCTCCACGAACCACTTTCTTCTTCAACATATCGCTATCGTCCTTACGAGCCATATATTGGAAGTCAGGGTTGATATCACTAATGTAAGTATTGGAACTTGCATTGAAACTGGAAGCTGTCCATTCGGCCACATTACCCGCCATATCAAACAAACCGAAGTCGTTCGGGCGGAACTGAGCTACGCGCATTGTCATAGATCCGGTATCATCGTTATAGGATCCACGATAAGGTTTGAAGTTAGCCAAGAAGCAACCCTTAGCGTCACGAGCATAATTGCCACCCCAAGGATACATAGCCATCTTACGACCACCACGAGCAGCATACTCCCACTCGGACTCGGTCGGTAAACGATAGTATTGAGAAACCTCTTTATTGGCACTACGGAAGTAATTAGTACGCCAGTGGCAGAAAGCATGAGCTTGCTCCCAAGTAACACCTACTACAGGGTACTCAGCATAACCGGCATAGGAGAAATATCCATGCAACATAGGTTCGTTATACGCGAATTGGAAGTCACGAATCCAAACCATCGTATCCGGATAAACATTGATAATCTTGTTGGTCAACAAGTCCTTAGGTTCGCGAAGCGGGCGAACAATAGTGCTATCCTGAATCCAACCATTCTCATCTACCCAGAAGGAGTCAACACGAGAAGTGGCATTCTCCGGATAACGTCCCTTTGCCACATCAAACTTGTTTTGAGGCAATTGAGCTTGGTCATAGTTCATCCAAGAATAGTTGTAGAACATAGAGATCGTGCGCAAGGTGCCATCCTCATAAAACATTGGTTCCAAAGCTTCCTTAATCTCTTCCTCCTTGCTGGTCCATGGAATTTTCTTCTTCCAATTGATGGCATAATTCTCTTCATCAAACTCCTCGTCACGAGGTTGGATAGCAAAGTCGGTCAAACCGGCTTCAACCAAATGGGTGTAAGCAATGGAGTCACGAACCCAGAACACAAACTGTTTATACTCGTTGTTTGTAATTTCTGTTTCGTCCATCCAGAAGGCCTCAACCGTTGCCATAAAGGTATTGTCCGGCTGATGGAAAATAGCTGATTGCGTATTCTCGCCCATCATGAATGCGCCTTTCTTAATAAACACCATTCCGAAAGGATTGGCCTCTTTAAAATCTGTGTTTTTCTGAACACCCACCAATTCTCCGGCAGGGCCATTACAAGCAGCCAGCATCAATGCCATAGCTGCTACTGAAAGAAATTTAACGACTTTCATATTATTTGATTTATGTCTTATTTGCGTTATTTTGACGTCCCTATAAGTATCGAACACTCTTGTACTTATTGGTTCGTTTTGGTTTCAATATATTAAATCCGTAGGCCAAATAAATCTCGTGTGAACCATATGTTGCACGAATCAATTTATTTGCCGGCAATTCAAATGTATATCCCAATTGCAATCCGCTAACAATATCCACTCCTAACAGCACATTCACACTACCTGCAATTCGGTACCCCAATCCAAATCTAACCCGTTCTTTCCACTCTGCCAACATCGTTAGGTTAACATCCCAGTTCGTAAAATCAGTCATCACCATGATGCTTGGTTTCAACACCCATTGAGGAGCATATTTCAACTTCCAGTTATATCCACCTGCCATGTATAATGTTCCCACCAACGTTATCTCCGACAAATCACTCCATTCTACCTTAGGTCTGGTCAAGTGGCTGTAACTAATGCCTGCCCACCATGTAGGAGCACTATAATACAAGCCCAATCCCATATCAAAGGTCATACCGTTGCTTCCTTTTTCTCCACTTCCCTTGGGGATGGCAGGATCATTCTCACTAAAAAAGCCTCCCTCTCCTACTTCGGCAGCAATCTGACCAAGGTTGATACTGTCGGTCTTAAAACTCATATTAACAAACCCCAAATCAATTCCAGCGCTCAAATATCCGTTACCTATCTTATGGCGATAAGCGTACTGAATATGAAACGACTGATTGGAGAAGAGTCCGTACATATCGTTCAAGAACCGAACTCCGGCAGCATGTTTCGTATTATTAATCACGAATGGCGAACAAAACGTGAAGTAGGTTGTCATCGGGAAATTGCTTATACCCGTGAATTGCATGCGGTGCATGCCCGCTACGCGCATTAAATCACCATCACCCGCCGCTGCGGGATTATACGCCTGTTGCAAGTGCATGTATTGACCTAACTGCGGATCCGTTTGAGCCTGACTAGAAGCCACAACAATCAACAGTATTATCAATGCAATCCATCTTGCCTGTTTCATTTTCTTATATTAGTATTCCTCTTCGTTGAAGAAGAAATCGTCTTCCGTCGGATAATCCGGCCATAAATCTTCAATACACTCGTAAACCTCGTCCTCATCCTCAATTTCCTGCAGGTTCTCAATAACCTCCATAGGAGCCCCGGTACGGTTGGCATAATCCAACAATTCTTCCTTAGTTGCAGGCCAAGGAGCATCTTCAAGTTTCGATGCTAATTCAAGTGTCCAATACATAGTTTTTATACAGATTTTAGGTACTTCTTATCGAAATTAGCGTGCAAAAGTACAAAAAATAATCTAAATGTGCAAATTTTTTTTCACTTTTTCCAAAAAAACATCTCAAAACCATTGTTTTTTGCAATTTTTTTGGCCACTACGAACAAAAAATCACTTAATCTATTCACAAAAATGCATTCGTGACTCCAAGCATGATCTTCATTCTTTTTCTGATGAACTTTGAGCATATTTCGCTCCAACCTTCTCGCTACCGTTCGGCAAATATGTGCCTGACACATGGCTTCATCTCCTGACGGCAAAATAAACCCTTTCAAACATGGCAAATCGGCCTCCATTTGGTCAATTAAAGTTTCAATATGCGACACATCTTCTTTCGTAATCCATTCTCCGGGAGCACAAGCTAACGATGCACCCAAGTTGAATAACTTATTTTGTATCCACTCTAAATCAGCATCTAATGCAGCCATGTGAGAAGCTTGCACTTTACAGCGCAACATCCCCATTTGAGCATTCAACTCGTCCGCCGTACCATAAGCCTCTAATAACCCCGTGCACTTAGAAACACGCTTCCCATTCGCCAAACTGGTACGACCCTTATCTCCTGTCTTGGTATAAATCATAAGTATGTGATTAGTATGTGATTAATATGTGATTAGTATGTGATTAACGATACGTCACCGAAGTATGCTACACGCGTAAACGATAGTGGCGCTTAATCAGTGGCGGATAAACCAGCACAACACCCATTTGTCCCAAGTCCATCGTAGACGTCACACGCTCGTCCTGACCTATTTGTTTCCACGCCGCATACATATCTTGACTATAGCGTATATCATCCAACACCACCACACTATCATCATTTAACACCGAACGCAACAACTCCCAATAACGCAAGGTTGCCTCTCCCGTGTGATTGGCATCCATCAGCACAAAGTCTATCGTCTCACCTTGTTCACGCAGTTGGGCGATATACTTAGGCAAGGTCTCGTCTATATTTCCCTTGACCAAACGTATCTGCTGCAGCCCTAATTTCTGCCAATTCAACTCGGCCATCGCACTTATTTCAGAACTCCCCTCAAACGTGACTACTTCATTCGCACTATTCACAGAAGCCAAATAAGCTGTAGTAAGCCCCAAACACGTCCCCAACTCAACCACACGCAAAGGACGTTGCCTTTCCTGCACATATTCTTTTCCACTCATATAATTGAGCACCCTACTCAGCCGCTGAGCATTCGAAGCCTTCATCACACTTTTTTGCGCGATATGCATCACCAGTTCTTCACGATTGACTCCTGTACCATAGTCCTCTATATGCACGATCTTCGGAGCACGCAGCATAGCTTCCCGACGTTGCTCTATCGCCTCCCACGCATACAGGCGATTCGTATCATATAATATATGCCGAACCAAATAAAACAGACGAGGCGAATGTATCCCTTCGCCTCCTGTATTCCAGGCCGACAGATGATGCCAAACCATGGACCATACCCGAAACCACAAACGTTTAATCATTCGTTAAAATGGCGCATTAATCATACTAACCACACGCTTGATATGCTCCTTTGCCGCCTCCAAGTCCTTACCCATAGACGTACTCGCATCTAACAAAAATATACAATATGTATTAGGATGTATGCTGGCTTGACGAGTATATTCGGTATTGGTCTGCCAAACCCGCCCATTTTGGTAAGACTGAACAGCATCTACCGGATTAAAGAAAGCCTTTGACTGAGGCAAACGCAAATCACGCAAGCGGAAATAAACATTACTCATCTTACTATCCGTCCCTACGGACTTTAAGTAAGTGCCCTTCTTATTGCAATAACGCGTATCCGTGAAACGAGAAGTCAGATTAGTCAACGTCAGGTTATCCAACTTATACTTATTGATTCCGCAACGTTTCAATACTCCTTCTACCTTGGCCTCTTCACCATTCGAAGAGGTTAATGTCATGCGAATTAACTTACCAACAAAGTCTTTCGACACACGGAACTCATATTTAGAGTGACGGAAATCATCCTCTAACTCCGTATAGATATCATCAAAGTCCGTGCTGATATTTACCTTAGGCGCCTCACCATCCGAACTATAACGCAGACAATCAAACTGCTCACTTAAATATTCATCAAAATCCTTCTCCGACATCTTATTGTCCTTGCGCACACGCTCTAAATCCTCGCCACGAAGTACCATCGGGTAAACGGTCAACATGTTCCAATCCTTACCTACGCCCATCACGTTCTTTAACCGACGAGCAATACGTTTTCTATACTGCTCCGGACGAGAAATAAACGTGGTCTGACGATGATTATGAGACGCACTAACGGACGCATTATCCAACCCATCTGATATAATAAATATATAATATAAGGTCTCCGGGTCACGTTTAGCAACCTTAGTACGCACATACTTAATACGATCTATCGCCAAATCGGTAGCATAGTACAATGTAGTATTATCACCCGTACGCACATCCTCCAACAACTCACCAAAACCTTCTTCATTAGCCAATAAATCATATGGCGCACTTTGAGGCTCTAAATTCTTAAACGGACCCTCCTCTACATGATAACTCGGTTGAACATCCGCACTAAAACCTATCAAATCGGCACGAGAGAAAGACTCATGTATCTTACAAGAAGGCAAGATAACAAGCGGTAAAAAAAGGCCTAAAACAACTATTTTTCGCATAAATTATTGAATTTGGCTGCAAAATTACAAAAAAAATGGCAAAAAAACAAAAAAAAATGCAAATAAATTTGCTCATATCAAAAAAAAACTGTACTTTTGCAGTCGCTTTTGAGAAAAACACTCAAAAACATGGGTCCATTAGCTCAACTGAATAGAGTACCACACTACGGATGTGGGGGTTGCAGGTTTGAATCCTGCATGGATCACAAAATTGAAAATAAAAAAGCATCTGAAAGTCCACTTTCAAATGCTTTTTTTGTAACTTATAAGACATTTCTATTTTTCTCTCAACACTTGAAGCCACTCTTTCCAATGCTCTATAGCGCATGCTAAAATCATACCCAGTATCAAGCCAATGATAGCAATACCAATAGGGAAGAGATAACGATGGTGAACAGGTAAGATATTCACTACAAACTGATTCGCTATTACCACAGGGCTCGTACTAAGAGCAAGTTCCTTCTCAATCTTCGCTTTACGCTGATACACTTTGTCAATATCTTCATTCATCAACGTCAGCTCTTGATGTCCTACCAAGATATTTTGTTTCTCTCTAGTGAGGGCAGGAGCTGCATTAACTTGAGCCTTATAAAAAGCCCTCGAAATAGAATCAAGCAAAACTAATTGAGCCGTTTGACGTTGCAAATCCTCCGATAATTGTTGACGATACAGTCTATACTCACCTTGAATCACAGGATTACTATTCAAATAAGCCACAATAGCCTCTCCAACCATCGCCGCTTTATCCGGATGTTTGGTACGGAAACGCAATAGTAATTCATTATTCACCACACGCACAACAGTTGTATCTACATCAACGCCAACAGCGTAATTGGAGAAATCCACCCATTTAGCACCAACAGGATTCGTTAAAACACGATAACTGGAGAACCATCCTAAAATCCATGTTTCCGAAGCCGGAAGATTCAACAACTCGGACAAATCGGTTTGTAATCCAGAAACCGGAAAAGTAGGAGCATTCGCTATTTGACGATACGTCTCTTCCACATGATACAAATCAGCACCATATAAATTCACACGTGCATTTACTTCGTACGCGCGATGACCAGGACGATTGCAGTACACAGCTGCAGCCCAAGCCAACAACCCCATACCTAATACAACCCACCACTTGCGATAGAAGAGTTTAAGACAAGATACAATACCTTTCCAAATAGTAGAGAACAGCCATACAATGCTGCGCACAATAAGCTGCAAAAACTCTAGCAAAGTCATTTCTTTGTTCGTTTCCATGTGTGTTTTTTCCATTTTATTTCTAATTTTGGCTGCAAAGGTACAAAAAAAAAGACATATATGCAAATAAATTTGCACAATTCAGAAATTCTTTGTACTTTTGCACCATATTTTGACCAAGTGTGGTCACAAAAATGGGGATAATTGGTTTTGACAGCAGGTAGAATAGGTATGTAAGCATGCCGAGCACGGACACCGCTCGTACTTAGGGTCCAACAGTTTAACTGGCAACAACAATGTAGCTCTCGCTGCTTGATCTGAAGTATAGTAAGATCACCTTTTTCTCCCGACAAGGTTGGGAGACGAGACATCGCTCCAAGCCCGGCTTCGCGGCTGAATGGATACAGCGGTGCAGAAATTGCGAAGATGGTTGACGTAAGCTGCGATACGTTAACGAGACACTAGCAGATAAGGCTTTAATTGGTGGCTTGGGTCTTGTTAAAGCTCGAAAATGCAGGCCAAGATAAGCATGTAGAAAGCATATTGATTCCTTGTTTGGACGTGGGTTCGACTCCCACTATCTCCACCATGACATCGCAAGAATTACAAAACATCAAACAGCGATTTGGCATCATCGGCCAAAATGACCGTCTGAATCGTGCAATCGAAGTGGCTGTACAAGTCGCCTTGACTGATTTGAGTGTATTAGTAACCGGGGAATCCGGTTCCGGTAAGGAATTTTTCCCACAGATTATACATGCATATAGCGCTCGCAAACACGGACCTTATTTTGCTATTAACTGCGGAGCTATCCCGGAAGGAACCATTGATAGCGAATTATTCGGACACGAAAAAGGTGCATTCACCGATGCCAAAGCCGATCGTAAAGGTTACTTTGAAATAGCTAATGGCGGCACACTATTCTTAGACGAAGTTGGAGAACTGCCTGTTGCCACCCAAGTACGCCTACTGCGCGTCTTAGAAACCGGCGAATTCATCCGAATGGGATCCAGCACAGTACAAAAAACAAACGTGCGCGTGGTGGCAGCTACCAACTTAGATATGCAACAAGCCATACGAGAAGGCAAGTTCCGCGAGGACCTCTACTATCGTCTCAATACAGTAGAAATCAAAGTACCGGCACTCCGAGACCGCAAAGAAGATATCCCGATGCTATTCCATAAGTTCGCCATTGATTGTAGCGACAAATATCGTATGCCCGCTATTAGGCTGAACGAAGAAGCTACAGAATTACTCAAAAGTTACTATTGGAATGGTAATGTACGTCAATTAAAGAACGTTGCCGAACAAATCAGCGTCATTGAAAAAAATCACGACATATCCGCCGATACGTTGCGCAAGTACCTACCCGCTAACGAAGGGACCCACGCCATTGTGTTAGGTAAGACCACCACACAAGAGGGAAATTTCATGAATGAACGAGAAATTCTATATAAGGTACTATTTGACATGAAACGAGATATGCGCGATATGCGGCAGCAAATACAAGACCTTATGCGCAATTCTACGGAACCTCGTACACCAATCGTGGACACACCTATTCATTCATATACCGATGCCGAAGAGGCCGAAGAATATACCGAAGATGTGAGCAGCATTGATGAGGTTGCTAAAGAACAAACCATTCGTGCTTTAGAAAAAAGTCAAGGCAATCGCCGCGAAGCTGCCAGAATGTTAGGCATGTCCGAAAGAACATTATACCGCAAAATAAAAGAATACGGGATCTAACACACAACGTAAAATGAAAAAAATTCTATCACTTATAGCCGTATTGCTCTTGATGCCGGGATGCGCCATTAGCTACAAATTCAATGGCGCCAGCATTGATTACTCCACAACCCATAGTATCTCTATCGCAGACTTCCCCAATATGGCCGCTTTGGTCTATCCTCCATTAAGCAATGACCTAAGCGAAGGAATTCGAGACTTGTTTGCCCGTCAAACACGATTGGAGATATTGCGCAAAAATGGCGACCTGGAATTAGAAGGAGAGATTACCGGTTACGATATAGCACAAATGGCAATTGCTGCGGATAGTTATGCCAGCGAAACTAAACTAACCATCACAGTACGCGTACGTTTCACCAACAACAAAAAGCCCGAAGAGAGTTTTGAAAAAACCTACACGGCATTCCAAACATTTGATGCCAATAAATTGCTAACTGACGTTCAAGACGAGCTCTGCGCAACCATGATTACGGAAATTGCAGAGAATATTTACAATGATACCGTAGCAAAATGGTAAAAAAATTTGCATATATCGAATTTTTTATGTAATTTTGCACGCTAATTCGGAAAATAACTTATTAAAAAATACAACTATGTACACTCTATTTACTGTTTTTATTGTAATCGCAGCTATTCTGCTTATCCTCTTGGTTCTAGTTCAGAACAGTAAGGGCGGAGGCTTGGCTGCAGGTTTTGCTAGTGGCAACCAGGTAATGGGAGCTCCTAAAACCACCGATTTCCTTGAGAAAGCCAGCTGGACATTAGCCGGCATTATCGTTTTCTTAAGCATTTTAGCCGTTGGTATTAAACAAGGTCAACGCGAAATGACTGCAGAAGATAGTGCTATTACAGAGCAAGTTGAGCGTGCCGCTGAAGCATTGCCACAACCCGCTGCTCCTGCTGCTAATTTTAGCGAAGAAGCTGCTAATCAAGCCGAATAATCACCATTGCTTACGGAAGAAACCGCCTACTAAACAAAGTAACATGTAGAACGGATAAAGAACTTCTAAAAGCAACGCTACTCCAAAAGAGACCTCCGGGTCTCTTTTTTTAATGAGCGAGTACTCAATCGGAAACTTAATCAATATAATTAGTGGACATAGTAATTGGCATAGATTAGCCAGGACTACTATGCGTCCACAACGAAGAATATAGGCATCCGTATAGTGCGGAGCTTTACCAGCCCAACGCATCCGCTGACGCAATAAAGAACGCAATGATGTCTGAGCCGATATAGTAGCCGTATAATCTGGTTCATCAATAACTTCAATCCGCAAACCACGACGACGAAAACTCTCTAAAGCGAACATATCGTCCCCCGAAGGAATATCGGCATGCAAATCTTCATAACTCTCTAACCACCGCTGCCGATTAACAATCAAATTGGCTCCGCTACACATCACAGCCCGTCCTCTCTTAGCAGTTCGCATTGTCAGTTCTTGTATTGCAGCATATTCAGCTTGCTGCAATCGTTCTATAAGAGACAAACCTCCCTGCATTCGCAAAGGCAATATATACATATCTGCTCCGGATAATGGCAACCTCCCACCTTGTGATGCCATCGAAGGTTGAACATCATCGTCCATCATCCATACATAATCCGTGGTAGCAGCACGTATCAATTGATGAAGTGCATGCTTCTTACCTAAGTTATCATCATTGATTCCTCGACGCGGGATAATGATCGTGAATGGATAGGTTGAATAGGCAGGTTCGGCTTGTTTTACTTCCTCTAATTGTTGACTAAAGAGAGGATAAGACTTGGTTATACAACCTGTATCATTACAAGGCAAGTCTGCTGCCATCAATGCCATAGCCATACGATGATCCGCATTAACTTGCAACTGTGCCACAGAATCCAATCGATTGGATTCTTTATAAGGCAAAGCTTCGATTCCTGTTGCTTGCAGAGGTTTATGCAATTGGCTACAAGTAATCGCCACAGCGGGATAGAGATCCGGACAACACCGAAAATCCACTTGCAGCGGAGATCTATCTGTCTCGCGCTCGCGTACGATGCGCGCGCCCGAATTTATAAAATAGGTCTCTACTCCTAACGCACGAAAGACATCCACCACCACTCTATCTCCTTGCAACGAATCCGACCGCAATTCTTTAAGCAGTATTTCTCCGCCATGTAACGCTATATACTCGTACCAAAAAGCCGCAGCAGACCAATCCCGCTCTATGATATCATACCCCCTCAACATTTGTTGGGTCATCTGGATATATGGCGATTGCACATCCGTTATCACCTCTATACCGATCAACATCAAGGCCGAAACGAACTGGGTGGACAATGGCTGATTGATGGTCACGGTTTGGTGAGATAGATGAGTGCCCTTTATCCGCAATGGAGGGAAACCCTCTGTACCTATATACGTTATCTGCGCTCCACATTGGCGCAACGCCGCCACTTCTTGTTGGATAGGACGTTCATACATGCGATTATCACCTGTCAGCACAACCTCACAACCGTCTAATTGTGCACAATAAGCCGTCAGAAAACGCATTGCCGTGCCGCAGTTATGACAATTTATTGTAATGGATTGCCCTTGTTGAACTTGGCCAAGTTGTCCCAAGGCATCATGTAATAGCCGTACATCATCCGGCATAGCACAAGTGACCTCCATTAGGGGGTCACCATGCATTGCTTGAATAATCAATCGACGATTAACTATACTCTTTGATATGGGTAAATCAATGGAAATCATCTATGATTAGTTGATATCCGGCAATGTGGAATAGTCATTGCTATAACGCAAATGTTGCGCCACATAACCTTCCGAATAATCAATCTTAACGTCCTTTATATTACCTTTTTTATCGTAAATAGCGTGATAAATCGGATTGACAAAACCTTTATATGGAGCCAAGTTCAAGGCCGCATAACGCGTTAACATCTCCTGATGCAAATCCTGGTCAACTTTCACAGCATACGTTTCTACCAACTCTTTTGCTGCAGGATAATCACCTTCAGAGGTAATACGTTGTATTTCTGCTAACATATTGCCTACTACTCGACGAACACCATCGTAATCATTGATTTGCAAGTAATGCTTACCATCTCTCTCAACAATTGCCATTTCGCCATTTTCGCAATGGTCATATACCCATGCTGCAATGAGTTGACGGTTACGCATGTGCGCTTCCTCAATATCCTTACCCGGTTCGATACGCACCAATTGGGTCATCAAACCATTCATAATCTGCTGGTAATAAGCAGCCTTATAAGCCTCTTGATTAGGCAATAACCCTAATTCAACCAACTTAGCGTCACCCAAAAAATACAACGCAAAAAGGTCAGCACGCGTTTCCTCAATTGTGGAAGCATGTTCCTTAAGTGCATCCTTGCTTACACCCGGCATAAGTTTACCGGAACCATGACCTACACACTCGTGTAAGTCAGTATGTAAGTCACCACAACGGGCACCATATTGCTCATAAAGTTGACGAATTTCATCATCAATCATAAACTCCTCATTAAATCCATTCCCCTTGGCAGACTCGTTATAAGCTTGCACTAAGTTGTCTATCGTCACGGACTTAGATCCATAAGCTTTTCTAATCCAGTTAGCATTAGGTAAGTTGATGCCAATAGGAGTTGCCGGATAGCAATCACCTGCTAAGATGGCAGCCGTAATAACTTTGGCACTTACGCCCTTCACTTCCTCTTTCTTATAAATAGGATCGGTAGTTGAATGGTCTTCAAACCATTGCGCATTAGCTGAAATGATCTCGGTTCTATGAGTTGCCTCTTCGTCTTTGAAATTAACCAAAGACTCCCAAGTCCCTGTAATGCCTAATGGATCTGTATAAGTTTCTGTAAAACCATTCACAAAATCCACCTTACTTTGTAAGTCCTTCACCCAAGCTATACAATACGCATTGAAAGAGCGCAAGTTTCCGGACTGGTTGAACTCAATAAGATGCGCAATGACCTCACGTTGTTCATCCGTCTCCGCTACCGATAACGCTTTCTCTAACCAATAATTCACCTTCTCTAAAGCCGGTCCATATAAACCGTCTATCTTGTACACTCGTTCATAGATAGCACCGGTTGAATCCTTGCATAACTGACTATTCAGTCCTATCCAAAGTGGTTCATCGGACGTGTCCTTATGACTATCATACCATGCCTCTGCCTCGGCTTGGGTTACACCCTCACCATAATAATTACCGGCTGAACCTAAAACCAAGTCCACACCATCAGCTTGCGTGGTACGTTTAGGCATAACCATCGGGTCAAACATAACAGGCAGAATAGCCTCGTCATAGTACACCCGCGCAGCGGCACAAGCCTCAACAAACCACTCCTGAGTAAACTCCGGCAAGAACTTATCCGAACTGTAGTGATGATGGATACCATTGCTAAACCACACCCGTTTGAGGTAGTTCTCCAACTGTTGGTATTCTTCGGTGTCCTTGGCATAGGGATATTGTGTATATAAAGCCTCTAAAGTACGACGGATACGCAAGTTATATCGACCATTTTGGTCAAACAAGATATCTCGTCCCTGCAAAGCGGCCTCGGTCAAGTAATAAATCAACGTCTTTTGAGGCAATGTTAATTGTTCAAAACCGGGCACTTGATAGCGCAATACTTCTATGTCGTAAAAACGATCCACCGAATAAGTAAACTCATCTTGTTTCTGGCATGATGCTAAAAGCATCACACCGGATAACAAGTAGAAAATAGTATGTTTCATATTAATAACGTTCCAAAACGGTACGAACTAACTCCTTGATTCTTGGTTTATAATCGGTATTCGCAGCCTCTACTTTACGCTGAGCGATGACGCAACATACCGTCATGGCTTTGTGCCCCATATGCAGAGCCAAACCGGCAATGCAACTACCTTCCATCTCGTAGTTAGTAATACGTTGACCTTCGTAACGGAAATCTGTAATGCGTTCATTGATATCAGGCACCGCCAAATCTACACGCAAAACACGACCTTGTGGACCATAGAAACCATTGGCAGCAATGGTGCAACCACGCATCATGTCTGTACCGGCAATACGATCTACCAACTCTGGATTGGCAGAAACAACGTATGGACGAGCAGCCTTCTCCGGGTAGTGGATAAAGTCCACAAGAGCCTTCTCAAAACCAAGATCGGCAATCTTATCACGATCCTTATAGAAAGCTAACACGCCATCAAAGCCTATACTCTTCTGGCTAACCAAGAATGTGCCCAATGGAATATCCTCTTGCATGCCTCCGCACGTTCCGATACGAATCAGTTCCAGATGACGTTTTTCGGCTTTCTCTTGACGAGTAGCAAAATCAATATTAGCCAAAGCATCAATCTCATTCATTACGATATCACAGTTATCGGTACCGATACCAGTGGAAATACAAGTGATGCGTTTACCTTTGTACTTACCGGTAATGGTATGGAACTCACGACTTTGCACATCACACTCTATACTACCTTCATCAAAGAAGGAAGCAACCATATTAACGCGGTCCTGGTCACCAACAAGAATAATCTTATCGGCCAAGAACTCAGGTTTCAAATGAAGGTGAAAAGCAGAACCATCTGCATTAATAATCAATTGACTAGCTGGGAATGTTTTCATAATTGTACTATTTTAAGGATTAATAAATATTGTCTTATGCCTCTCCGCCACCGAAGCTCATTGGAATAGTGCTTCCCGGTGCCGGATTGCCATTGATTTGAATCTTACCAAATTGTTTTTCGTACTTAGCCACATTATCTTGCAACGCAAAAAGCAGTTTTTTAGCATGCTCTGGAGTTAAAATAATGCGCGATTTCACGTTAGCTTGTTTCAGTCCGGGCATCATGCGGACAAAATCCAATACAAACTCCGATGAACTATGGGCAATAATGGCCAAGTTAGCATATACACCCTCCGCCATCTCTGGAGTCAGATTAATGTTCAATTTTTGCTCTTCCATAATATATTCATTTTTATTGTTATCACTTACCAACAACGAATACTGTTCTTAGGCTGAGTTGACAGCAAGAAAACTGTAAATATCGGCAATAGTATATCGTACCACATTACCTCTAATCCGTATGTTTTTTCGCCCAATCGACGAGCAGCTTTATTAATAATGCCCACTTGCATCAGCAATCTAATTACCAGCAATAACCATGCTAAAGCCATCGTCCAAGCGCAACCAAACACGAAACAAAGGATAACCGTCAGGTACCACAACCCACGCGTAAGAGGCTCTAGACCCAAGCGACGGCGAGTAGCCGATTTATAGTATGGCGACACACTTAAATGACGACGTTTTTGCACCACCCACTCCGCAAAGGTTGTTTTGGGCAATGACCAACTCAAACTATTAGACGAGGCCACAATGGCAGTATTCTGTTTAGTAGCCACACGATTAACGAATAAATCATCATCTCCGGAACGGAAAGCCAATAAACCATAAAAACCATTTCGTTCCATAAACATAGATTTGCGATATAGTAAGTTTCGCCCAACACCCATATACGGATGACCACTATATGCCATCCCTAAGTATTGCAAACCACTGAATAATGTATCGTAACGAATGATTTGATTAACAGCACTACCATCAGAAAAATACGGACTATAGCCCAATACGACTTTGCGTTGTTCCGCCTTCTCTTCCACCATCGGCGCAATCATCTCTCTAATCCACTTATCAGACTCTGGCACACAATCGGCATCCGTGAACAATAGGAATTCATTATGTGCTGCCTTAACAGCCAAAGTCAGTGCCAATTTCTTACTAGATGTAACACGAGCCTCAACCGGCACAAACGTAATATGCAAATGACTATATTTATGTGCGTAATCGTTAAGTATGGCATTCGTATTGTCTTCAGAGCCATCATTTACCACGATAACCTCATAGTTAGGATAATCCTGTCCTAAGAGTGCCGGTAAAAACTTAGTTAAGTTTTGTTCCTCATTGCGAGCCGCCACAATCACCGATACTCCCGGTAATTGCTCGTCCTTTATCTTTGATGAAACTTTAAGATTACGGCGATTCCATCTGTTTACTCCCGCAATATAACGCACATAGAAATACAGCTGATACAAGAATAAAATGACTAGAACCCCAGCCAAACCATAATCCAACATCGATATGTCACTCCAATACACTGCCATCTGAACTACTCATCATAAACTAATGACACATTATCCACCCACAAGGTATTACCATCATGTCCTGTAAAGGCAGGATAACAACCAGAGGATATCATCAGTACCAAGTGTGTCGGTTTATCGTTACTATATCCCACTTCATTCACTCTCACCATCTTACCATCAGCATTTTTGGCCTTAAAACTATGTACATTTAGGCCTTCATAATCCTTATAATTAGGCTGCTGCGTAATATCACCATATCGGAAAGGAATACGATGATTATTCTGCCAAGTCGGCACATCATTCCATATTCGTTCGTATGCAGTGGCAATGCGCGTAGCATAGATCTTACCATTCTCTTCCCAACGATGTTGTAAATAAGCATACACCTCAGCACAGTCTCGGCCTTGCATTTTTTTAACGACACCAACACCTGTAGCGCGCATGATTACATCACTATCATCTACTTTAGCCTTATAATCCAACTGTATTGCCTTGGGATGACGAGTATAAGGTCGTCCCATTTCAACCACACTATAGGGATCACTCACGCCCTTAAGAGGCACCGGTTCATACGTATATCCAATAAAAATAGTACCTGCTATCTGCACCTTCACATCCAACTTTAGCGCCTCCACAATCTCCAATTTACAATCCAAACGAGCACACCAGCCATCACCTCTACGCTCCGGACGAGTAGTACCACTGGCCTTATCCATACCTAAAACACGAGCATACGCATTGCTAACCGACCAAGGATTACCGGGTTTAGTATAGTCAAATGGAGCAGTAGTCCAAATCGTATCTGTCGGACCTATCGCATAAATGGTAATCGTCTTACCCGAAAGCATCTTAGACTCCTGTATATACCGCGTCACCCATGAATCCATATCTCCATATGGTATCATCTCCACGCGCTCAGCGCGAGCGCACATACAAAACATCAATAATCCCACTATAAGGACCCTCATCTGCATATTTTTCATCACAATTCGTTTCTATTTTACTGCATAATACTAAAAAACGCTGCAAAGTTACTAAAATATTTGCAAGTATGCAAATTTATTTGTAATTTTGCGGAAAAATAAGTGCATAATGAACTTTTTTGGAGATAAATGGACCTTTACAAGTTTTGGGGAGTCGCACGGAAAAGCCATCGGCGGAGTATTAGATGGCGTTCCTGCGGGGATTCATATTGACATGGACTTGGTGCAGGCCGAATTACTCCGTCGGAGTGGTAAACAGGCTATCGGCACCTCTCCACGAGCCAAGAACGAAGCAGACAAAGTGGAATGGCTAAGCGGTGTAATGGACGGAGTAACATTAGGCACACCCATTGCGTTTATTATTCACAACACCGATACTCGACCCGAGGACTATGAATGGATGAAGAATCATTATCGTCCAGGACATGCTGATTATACCTATCAGGTTAAATATGGTATCCGCGATTGGCGCGGTGGAGGACGAGCTTCGGCCCGGGAGACTGCTTCGCGTGTTGTGGCAGGGACATTAGCCATGCAACAACTAACAGAGCAAGGCATCACTATTCAAGCTAAAGTCATTCAGATTGGTACCGAAACTCGTCCCGAATGCTTCGATTCGCTACTAGCTGCTACACAGCAAGCCGGAGATAGCATCGGAGGAATTGTGCAATGCACCATTACCGGAGTAAAGGCAGGAATAGGAGAACCAATCTTTGACAAAGTGCAAAGTCACCTAGCCGCAGCCATGTTAAGCATCAATGGCTGCAAGGGATTTGAATATGGTACGGGCTTTGACATGTCCCAGCGTGGTAGTGACCTTTATGCCCATAGCGAAGTACCCTGTCCTTCTTCCGGAGGTATTGAAGGAGGCATCACCAACGGATTGCCAATCTCGTTTCGATGTGCTTTTAAACCAGCAGCCACTATCACACAATGCTACAAAGGCCGGCATGACTCCTGCATAGCCATCCGAGCGCTTCCGGTAGTCGAAGCAATGGCAGCCTTGGTGTTAATTAATTTTATACAGACAGATAATAACTAATCAAATATGGTTAATCCAAAAGATATACTCGCTCCTGTTGAACAAGAATTTAGAATCTTTGAACATTCTTTTGAACAAGCCTTGCAATGCGACCAACCTGTACTTAAGGATGTGTTACAATACTTACTTGTTAAACGCGGCAAACAACTGCGTCCGCAATTAGTATTACTATCGGCTAAGTTATGCAGAGGTATTACGGACAAGACAATTGACTCTGCTGTAGCATTGGAGTTATTACACTCAGCCTCACTCATTCATGATGACGTTGTGGATTCAAGTATCACACGCCGCGGACACGAAGCCGTGCATGTGCGTTGGACCAATAAAATTGCTATTCTAGTAGGAGACTTTCTATTAGCACGAGTAATGCAGTTAATTGCTAATGTACGCAATGCTCGCATCACAAATATTGTAGCAGGAATGGGCGTATCACTGTCCTCCGGCGAACTACTGCAATTACATTCTAATACTACAATGTGGATATCCGAGGAGCAATATTACCGAGTCATTGAACAGAAGACCGCTTGTCTCTTTGCGGCTTGTATGGAAGCCGGGGCAGAATCCTCCGGAGCAACGATGCGACAGGCTTCGGCTCTACGAGATTTTGGACATCATTTCGGTATGTGCTTTCAAATTAAAGACGATGTCTTGGACTACTCTGATTCGGACGAGATTGGAAAACCCACCATGGGAGATATCCGTGATGGAAAAGCCACCTTACCATTGCTCATCGCTCTTAAACGAGCATCTCGTGAGGAATGTCAAACAATTCAGCGGATCGCAGAAGATTTATACCATAAAGAGCCACATATTGATACTTTTGAAGCCGAACAAGAAATCAAATCGTTTGTGCTACGATACGACGGCATTCGCTATGCGTATCAGCAAATGCAGAAACATAAACAACAAGCCATTGATGCCCTGAAGGTCTTTCATGACGCATCGGCCAAGAATAGTTTGCTATCTCTATTGGATTATAGTATCAATCGATTGCAGTAGAAATTAGTAGCCTATTTCTTTAAGCGTAGCATATACTCTATCAATAGGCAATCCCATTACGTTAAAATACGACCCATTCAGTCGTGTTACAGCAACGTACCCTATCCATTCCTGTACGCCATAAGCTCCGGCTTTATCCAATGGATGATACGTAGCCACATAATTGGCTATCTCATCATCTGTGAGTGGTTTGAAGGTTACATCTGTCTTATCCACGAACTTAGCCACTATGCCCTGTTGGGTCATAAAACACACTCCGGTATAGACCTGATGGGTCTGACCGCTCAGCATGTGTAACATACGACAGGCATCTGCTTCATCTTTAGGTTTACCTAACACCTGTCCATTCAGCCATACAATCGTATCAGCTGTAATCAAAACCTCATCGAATGCCAATTGCTCCGAATACGCGCGCGCTTTGTTGCACGCGATGTAGATAGGTATATCACCACCTTGAAGCGAAGATGGGTAATGTTCATCAGCATCAATAGTAATGGCCTTAAACGGAATATCTAATCCTGCCATTAATTCACGGCGTCGCGGAGACTGACTACCTAAAATAATTCTCATAACGAGTGGGAAATAACAAAACCATAAAGCACTCCCATCAGCATCACCAACTTCATCACCCCTTGTGCCGACCGATAATCCGAAGGAATCTTAGCGGCCCACATCAACCACAAACTACATACCAAGGGAGTCATGATGCCAAAGACTATATAGCGTGAACTTAACGTATTCCAGGTGTGTTCATACGGCACCATACCAAAGCCTATCCATGCTAATAAACCAAGGGTTATGCAGCCGACAATAGAAACCACCCATTTAGCGGCCCAATCGCCAAAACGCACCGGTAAAGTATGGCATTCTAATTCTCGGTCGCCTTGTTGATCTTGCATATCCTTCATTATCTCTCGCATAAGCGTAGTGAGGAAAGCAAAAAGAGCAAAGCCTCCCAGCCATACATAGAGATCATGACTCACCGATGAATATGCCAATATATCACCATAACGACGCTGCAAGTAGCCCACATTAGCCATTGCCACAACTAACGAAGGCAGGGATGTCAAAAAAGCCACAATGACGTTGCCAATAATAAATTGACGCTTATAACTGCTCGAATAGAACCATAAAAGTCCCGGCACTAAGATCATTGTCAACCCAATAGCCCAACTTCGACACCACCATGCAACAACCAGCCCCATTGCTGCCCCCAAAATGGTGAGCAACTGATGACAGTGCATTGCAGCGTCTTTGGTAACAGATTGTGTTATAATGAGCTGATCAGGCTTATTGATGCGATCAATCTTGATATCAAAGTAATCATTAATCACATAGCCTCCGGCAGCAATGCATGCAATAGACAACATTATTAACATCACGCACCACCAAGGCAACTGAACGCCAAACTGACAAACGTTCAACACAGGAACGGCTACCCATTGCTCCATCACCCATACAACGATGAGAAGCATAATTAGATTAGACCAGCGCAATAAATGACAATATGCTTTGACTTGCTCAAACATTAACGTTTTCTTTTCTTATTATCTTTGATAGACAAAATAACTCCCTTCCAGGCCTCTAAAGAAAGTTGTATAGGTTCGTCCACACCGAACGAGAACTTCTTATATTTGGTATCCGTTAGTAAATCCACCGCAGAACCATCTTTGATGGGCTCTTGCTTGAGATAATCCAACGCAGCTTGAGGGATATTGACTTTCAAATCTACCTTACGGTCATCAAAATTAAGAACGATAAGTAATAATTCATTATCATGCTTGCGCAAATAAGCATACTGTTCGTGGCGATTAAATCCTTCACCCTGAGCATATTCAAGATCAAACATCTTACCTTGCTGAATAGCGATATTCTCTCTAGCCGTAGTAAGCAGTTTCTGATAGAAGGCGCGCAATGCTTTTTGTTCATCATTCAGCATCTTACCATCAAACTTACCATTATTGGTCCAAGCCTGCAAGGATTTGATTCCCCAATAGTCAAATATACTGCTACGACCATCCATACCCGAAAAACCTTCGCAATCCATGCCTGTTTCTCCTAATTCTTGTCCTGCATACACCATCACCGGGTTGGTACCTAATGTGGCTGCAACTATCATTGCCGGCTCTGCGCATATTCCTCGACCGCAATAGAATCCGGAAGCCAAACGTTGTTCGTCATGGTTCTCCAAGAAATACAACATTCGTTCACGAATATCCTCCACTGCTTGCCATTGATTAGTGATTCCTTCGGCCGGCCAGTTCTTACTTGTGACGCCACGCAGATACTCGTACATACCCACCTTGTCATATAAATAATCAAATCCTGCCTCTAAATAAAGGTGGTATAATTGTGGATTATAGCATTCAGCAATAAACTGCACTTTCGGGGAATGTTTATGTATGGCCGGAATGACCCAACGCCAGAACTCCACAGGCACCATCTCCGCCATGTCAACACGGAAAGCATCCACACCCTTATTCGTCCAAAAACACAAAATATTCTGCATTTTCTTCCACGTATCCGGGATTGGATCGAATTGTTTTTCTCTGCCACCTAAGTAGTGTACACCATAGTTCAGTTTAACCGTCTCATACCAATCATCCTTGGTGGGATGCGCAGAGAAGCAATCGTTGCCGGTCACTTTAGCAGGGAACTCTTCATAACCATCCATCGCGAACTGCGGAGCAAATTTTTCCCCAGGCAGATAGTAGAAATTATTGAGCGGAGAAAAAGCCCATTCCGGATGGTCTGTTTGACCCAAATCCTTTACATTTTTCGGCTTACAAACGGATTTATATTCGCGGCTCACGTGGTTGGGTACAAAGTCAATAATAACTTGTAATCCTGCCTTATGAGTCCGACTAATCAGTTGCTCAAATTCCTCCATACGCTTAGCCGTATCTACAGCCAAATCCGGGTCCACATCATAATAGTCGGTAATAGCATAAGGAGAGCCGGCTTTACCTTTGGTAATGGACGGAGTGTTATATTCCGCTGTAGCATGACGAATCACGCCGGTGAACCATACATGGGTCGCACCTAAATCGCGAATAGCCTTGAGTGCCTTCGGGGTAAAGTCATTGAATTTACCACAACCATTTTCTTCGCGACTGCCCTCCCGCTTGCGAGTAGGATTGTAGTTGGTAAAAGTACGAGGGAATAATTGATAAATAATTGGTTTCATTTTACAATAAAGCTTGAGTATCTAATGCAATCATTAATTCTTCATCAGTAGGCACAACCACCACTTTAACTTTGCTATCGGCCGTAGAAATTACTTTCTCTTCACCCCGTAATGTAGCATTCACGTCTTCGTCAATCTTAACACCCAAAAACTCTAATCCTTCACACATACGACGACGTAAGCCCGGCTGATTCTCACCTACTCCGGCGGTAAACACGATAATATCCACCCCGCCCATAGCCGCAGCGTAAGCACCAATGTATTTCTTAATACGATACGTGTACATCTCAATGGCCAAACGAGCTCTGTCATCGCCAGCCTTGCAGGCAGCCTCCACATCACGCATATCCGAACCTACTGTAGCAATACCGGCCACACCACCGTCCTTGTTAAGGAAATTAGACATTTGGTCCGGAGTTAATTGCATTTTCTTCATCAAGTACGTGATAGCGCCACCATCTACATCACCGGCGCGAGTGCCCATCATCACACCCTCAAGTGGCGTTAAGCCCATACTAGTATCCATACACTTGCCATTCTTAATGGCCGCCAAGGAAGCGCCATTACCAATGTGACACGTAATAATACGCTGTTGACCAAAAGACACACCTAACATCTCGCAAACACGATGAGACACATAACGATGGGACGTACCATGAAAACCATAGCGACGCACACCATATTTTTTATACACATCATAAGGTAGTGCATACATATATGCGTAGTCAGGCATGGTTTGGTGGAAGGCGGTATCAAATACCCCCACTTGCGGCAGTCCCGGCATAAGTTCAGAAACGGCTTTTATACCCTTCATGTTAGCAGGATTATGCAAAGGAGCCAAATCGCTAACTGCCTCAAAGGCCCTAAGCACCTCGTCGTCAATACGCACACTCTGCTGGAATTTCTCTCCGCCATGCACCATGCGGTGACCCACAGCATCAATCTCGCTAAGGGACTGGATAACACCTATCTCAGGGTCGGTGAGTAAAGAGAGAATAAACTTAACACCCTCCGTATGTTCAGGTATGTCATGCATAATTTTCTTCTTCTCGCCATCCGGCATCTTTACTTTTACGAACGCATCGGGCAATCCTACGCGCTCTGCACCACCGGATGTCATCACAGTGCGGTTATCCATATTGTACAAAGCGTACTTAATGGACGAACTGCCACAATTCAAAACTAATATCTTCATATCTAATTGTTAATTGCTAATTACTAATTGTTTATCGCTTGATTAGCGGTGATGATTACCATTTGCACAATGTCTTGCACTTTGCAGCCACGACTTAGGTCATTTACCGGCGCAGCAATGCCCTGCAGAATTGGTCCCACAGCGTCTGCACCCGAGAAACGTTCCACGAGTTTATACCCTATATTACCTGCCTGCAAATCAGGGAAGACTAACACATTCGCCTTACCTGCCACACTGCTTCCCGGTGCTTTTTTTATTCCAACACTTTCCACCAAAGCAGCATCTGCCTGCAGTTCACCATCTATATTGAGATTGGGATCCATTTCTTTGGCTAAACGTGTTGCCTCAGTCACTTTGTCTACCAATTCATGTTTAGCCGAACCTTTGGTAGAGAAAGAAAGCATAGCCACGCGCGGTTCTATTTGTGCCAAACCACGAGCAGTCTCGGCAGTAGATATCGCTATCTGCGCTAATTCTTCAGCATTAGGACACGGATTAACAGCACAATCAGCAAATACCAAGAAGCCATCTTCTCCAAGTTGTTTAGCGGGAGTAAACATAAGGAAGGCCCCACTTACAATCTTGCAATTAGGTTTTGTCTTGAGGATTTGGAAAGCAGGACGAATCGTATCAGCCGTTGTGCCTCGTGCACCGGCCAATTCACCATCGGCATCCCCATTCTTGATCATCAAGCATCCCAAGTATAGAGGATCTTGCGCCTTCTTAGCGGCCTCCTCCTCCGTCATCCCCTTTGCCTTACGCAATTCGTACAACAAGTGGGCATAATCTGCCATTTTAGGTTCGGTAGCAGGATCAAAAATAGTAGCCTCATGGATATAATCATAGCCATTATCAGCCGCCATCTTTTCTATGGTTGTTTTATTACCAATCAGTATCAGCTTTGCCAAACGTTCCTTAAGTAGTATATTTGCAGCCTCCAATGTACGAGGTTCGTCCCCCTCGGGAAGCACAATACGCTGCGGATTTTTACGCGCGCGTTCGGTCATTTGTTCAAGAATAGTCATAGTCTCTTCCGATTTATTAATCTTTTACATAACATTGATGCAAAGATACATAAAAAAACCAATATCTGCAAGGAAAGACAATGAAATTTACATTTTTTTACAAAAAAATTTGTTTATTCCAAAAAAAAAGTGTACCTTTGCACGCTGATTGTAAGTTATTGACTTAAACACCCTAATAAATACTATGTTCAAAAAACTGTTTTTAGCGTCTATCGCAGCCCTTTCATTCTCGTTCGTTATGGCAGCTCCTGCTGATTCGAATGAAGTTGGAACAGAGGAGCAATCTGAGGTTAAAGGTGTTCACCCCTTTAAACCGCAAGAAAGTGCATCCGATTCCATTACTCGCGTTAGTTTATTCCTTACCGGTGGTTTTAACGTCTTTGATGGAGACTTCACCAGTGAGCAGAAGCATGCTGTTTATGCCCCAACTGTAGGTTTGGGTGTTGAATATCACTTCAATAGCACATGGGGATTGGCCTTGCAGTATCAATTCCGTCAACATGCTGTTTTCGGCAAAAGCGACAGAGATGCCGAGAAGTTATTGAAGGGCATGATGCACCAAGCAAGTGGATATATCACATTTGATATTTTCAACTGCTGGCGTCCTCAGAACAAATACAAACTGTTCGCTCTCAACCTCTTACTTGGTGGTGGTGCCGCATGGTGGAAAAATGAGATTCAGTTCCCCGCAGGCGAATATAAGACACTTGCCGACGGAACACGTATTTGGGTAGATGACGCTAAGAAATTTAGAACTGCTGAGCAAACCCCTGACAAGATGAACAATTACAAATGCGTCGGTGTGTTCTTTGGTGGTGCCGAATTTGAGTTTAATGTATCACGTAGCGTATCTATTGGTATTAAGGCAGTGTATAACTACTTCGCTAACGACAAGTTAGATGGTCGTATCTTAGGTAACAACAATGATGGTATTTTTGATTGTGAAGCCATTTTGCGTTATAAGATTGACGCCGCCAAGCACTCTCATATTCGCAATATGTGTCATGAATCTCGCGTTCAGCCTAAACAAGAGCCTCAAGCCGTTGCTCCTACAACACCGGGCAAAGATACGATTATCATCATTCACAAGGATACCGTTGTTCTTAATCAGGTTATCAATCAAGTTATCCACGAAGTGGAGGCTCAGGAGCCGGATTACTTTATTTACTTCAAGAATGACAAACATGACATCACTCCTGCCGGTTTAGTTACCGTTCATCAAGTTGGTTCACGTATGCAACGTGAGAACAACGATGAGTGTGCTGTTATCATCGGTTATTGTGACAATACCAACACCAGTGCATATAACAAGGCTCTTAGTGCTCGTCGTGCTAACAACGTAGCAAAGGAACTGAACACACAATATGGCATTGATAAGAGTCGTTTGATGCCGATTGGCCGTGGTATCTTAGAGGGACGCGATCGTGGTTCATACGGACCTAACCGTCGTGTTGAAGTTCACATGATGAGCCGTGCTGACTTTGATAACATCCAGAACCAATTCGCTCAAATTAGCGAACAGGAGATGAATGATATGCTTAAGGATGCCGAAGAAGTAACGGTAGAGGAAGGCGTAACACTGAGCCGTTTAGCTCGCCGCTTCTATGACAACACCGATTGCTGGGTATATATCTACCTTGCTAACCGTGATGTTATGCCATCGCCTAATGCTTTGGAGGAAGGTACAGTCTTGCTGATGCCTACTCTTACTCCGGCACAAAAAATGATAACTAAAGAGCAAGCTGAGCGCCTGTTGAATAACATGGCGCCCAAGCAGGCTGAATAATACGTTTGACGCACGTTACGCGTCGGGGTCTCTTAGCTCAGTTGGTTAGTAGCACCTGACTCATAATCAGGGGGTCCTTGGTTCAAGCCCAAGAGGGACCACAAAAAAAGTAATGCGATTTCCTTTCGGAAGTCGCATTACTTTTTACATCGGTAATTAGTTATACATCATAACATCTCCTCGCGGAAGATACGGAAGAAAAAGAAGAGTAATGGTAGCAGTAAACCAATCAGCACAGATGCTAATCCGGTGCGAATCAGATTAGGTGACACGATATCTGCGGACATCTGAGCGCTCTCCAATACTTTAGCAGAGATAGCGGAGGAAGCTAATACAAGGTTATTTTCTTCACTCTTCTCAATTAGATACAAGTATTGTTCTTCCTTGGTTTGTGTATTACGTTTCATCTCAAGGTATGTGCGTTCCTGTTCCGGTAGTTGCGCCAAACGAGAAGCATAGATATTGATCTGTTCAGTCAGGTGTTTCTTGCGAGTCTGCGCAGCGGTGCGTGCCTCTTGGACTCCGGTAGTAATATGTGTGCGTTGGATGGTTAGCGAATTGTCAAGCGTCTGCACCAGCGGATTAGATTCGGTAGTGGACTCCAGCAGTTGAATACGTTTATCCACATTGCGGTTATACTCATTCACCATTGTATTGAGATTTCCACTTTTGAAGTCCGCATATAGCGCGCGCGGGGAATTATTGATATAAGGTGTTTGCAATTGGGTATCTAAGTCGTCTAATACACGCAACGTGAGATTGATATCCGCCAATTGTTGTTGGTAGTTCTCAATCTGGCTTTGGTACTCGGATGCCGTTTGATCTATATTAGTTATTTGATAGGTGCTTTTGTATATCTCCATCGTTGATTCAGCCTCATTGAGTTCGTCACGCAAGATAGAGAGTCGCTCATCCAGGAATGCTTGAGTTTGCATAGCAATGGCACTTTTATCCTTAAGAGAGGCCTCGTTATAGAGCGAAAGCAGCAAATCAATCATGGCCTCGGATTGATGTGGATTCTTGGTAATAATAGATAATGTGATCACTTGCGATTCGCGAGAGAGACGTTCCACTTTCAGTTGACGCAGCATAAGGTCAATCATCACTTCTTGTGGGAAGACAGTGATGCGATATTTAGTGTCGTCCATCGTTTGCTTATACACTTTTTTCTTGACTTGCGGTTCATATTGAAAAGCGAACTCGGGCGTAGGATAGACAGGTACCCATTTGAGGTGATGACGTTCCTCAACAATGTAGTTTAGATGCAAGCTATCCACCACTTGACGCATCAAGTCACGGGAAGTGAGAGCTCTAACTTCATCAAGAGCCTGTTTATTAGCATTCTCACCCATTATTTTCATCATCTGACCTTGTTGGGAGTCCCTATCAGTGGTGCGCAACATGATGGCAGCACTTACTTTACGTTTAGGTGTAGAGGCAGCAAAAGAAAAAGCCCCAACGATAATGCATAGTACAACGCTGACAACGAACCATAAACGATTCGTCCAGCACCAACGGATTATTTCTCTTATATTCATAGCAGTAATGATTATTTGTTAGATGAAACGGCACGAAGTGGACGCACATTAACTACGTCGCCTTTGATTAGGTAATAACATGGAGATTGGAAGACTTCCGACGAAGATAGGTCAAGTATATACTTAACGACCTGATTATCCTGCTTGCGCAACACTTCCACAGCATTGATGCGAGCGTTGGGAGTCAATCCATTAACGACACCCAAAGCATCAAAGATAGAGATCGGTTTATTTACACCTATCCTTTGCGGTTGCTTGACCTCTCCTAAGACCACAACGGCTGCATTAAGGAAGGACACTTCCACGAAAGCGTTCTGCAAGTTGTTTTGCAGTTTATCCATGATCACTTCCTCTACCTGATTGAGAGTGAGCCCCAAAACGGAGATAGCACCTAAGGTTGGCAATTCAATTTGCCCTTTTGTATCTACCATATAGGTATTGGTAGCCGTGGTAAAGGGTGCCACGGCTGTTTGACTGAGCGCCTGAATAGCAATATGCAACTCATCTCCGACTTCAATAATGATTTCAGGATAAGCAGGTTGTTGAGAGGCAGAAGCAGGTCCCTGCAGTAAGGTCATTTGTTTAACCGATGTACACGAAGTTAACAAAAGCAATAGAAAGCAATACAATAGATTTTTCATATTATTACTATTTAAATTTTTCTTTCTTATATCCATGATCCTCGAATTCTTGATTTGTATCATATGCGCGATAATCCATCAATTGACGCACATGATACCACCAACGAGTTTCCTTGGGATGGGACAGGGAAGCCTTTGCATAGATGCGCTGTTTGAGGTCAGGATGGGATGTACAATAAGCCAATGCCCAAGTGGTTCCTCCAATCACGATGAAGGCAGTCAGTAGAACGATGTATAACTGCCATTCAATGTTAACACCAAACTTATATGATAAGTACCACGCGGTCGTTACGAATAGTCCTAATACCACTTCCGACAAGGATGTAAAGATATGGCTAAACCCTAATTCTATGAACAAGTGGTGCAAGTGAGTTTTGTCGGGTACAAAGGGCGATTTGCGTCGAGCTATGCGGCTGCACATTACCCGTACCGTATCAAAAACAGGCACAGAGACAACAGCCAATAGCATGGCAATGGTATTCATTCCGATAGTTTCCATTTGATTATTAGCTAAGCCTTGATTGGCCATGATACGAATCACGAACCAAGACACCAACAATCCCATGACCATAGTGCCTCCGTCCCCTATGAACATGCAACTCTTGCGACCGAATATATTATGTAATGAGAAGGTAATGAGCGAACCAACAAAGCAGAAAGCAAGGGCCGCGTCAGTAGGATCACCCATTTTATAGAAAATAGTGCCTAATAGGATATTGCATACAATGCAAAGAAGACTGCTTAGTCCATTAACTCCATCTATCATATTAAAGGCATTGATTAACCCCACCCCCACAAACACCGTGAGCGGAACGCCCCAAAGCCATGAGAAGGAGTAGATTCCCCATAAACCATGGAAAGAATCAATACACATGCCAGAACCATAAACAAGCCCGACAATGGTTAGCGCCTCTATGAAAGCCCTTAGACCGGCGCTGATACCAAGTACATCGTCAATGGAGCCAACATAAAGCATCACCATACAAGCCAGCATAACCGGTAACAGATTCTTAGATTCCGGGAAAAGGCATGCCGCTAAAATAATTCCAATGGTAAGCCCAAAGAAAACGGCCAATCCGCCTAAGAAAGGAATGGGTTGCTTTTGCAATTTGCGTGCATCCGGAACATCCTCCAAGTGCTTAATCTTAGCAATCTTAAGAATACGGAAAAATATCCATTGCACTGCAATCAAGGATAACAGAGCACAACAAAATAGTTTCAATATGGTATGTATTCCAAACATAAATAATTATTTTTCGCTACAAAGGTACTATTTTTTTTGTATGTATGCAAATAAAAACACAATTATTTATCATAATCCTGCAATTTCGATTCCCATGTATAATGTTGTTTGACCAAATTGTATCCTGCTTGACCTATTGCATTACGTTTATCCGGATTTTTCATGAGACAGAGAATAGCCGCAGTTATCTCATCAACAGTATCAGCAACTATTGCATGCTCGGCGTTTTTTAACTCAGGTATGGCTTGTGCAATAAGCGACGTAAGCACTACTGGAGTGCCACAGCCCATAGCGGCTAATACTTTATTTTGGATTCCTGCAGCAATCGAGACCATAGCAACCATGACGCATGAATCCTGAATCGCCGTTTGAATATCTTCCACAAAACCAGTTACCACTACATGTTCTGATGCTAATGCTTTTATCTTAGGAGGCGGTTCGCTGCCTATAATATGGAACACGGCATTAGGTTGTTGTTGCAAAATAAGCGGGAAGACCTGCTTGACAAAACGAAGCACGGCATCCTGATTTTGAAGTGTCCGCATATTGCCTACGAAACAAATTTTATTAGGGTCATACATTGTTGGGCACTCGGGCAATGATTTCACTCCATTTGTTTTAAACACCAACGACCTAGATAATGGACATAATGCCTGCAAATAATCTATATCTCGTTGCGACACCAATACCACTTTGGGGAACGCCTTGGTTACCCATATCTCATATTGCTGAATACGCAGTTGTTCCAATTTATATATCCACTGCATCAGCCCTCCTCCTTTAGCATGCTCTGCCAAGGCATAAGTTTTAGATAGCGCATCGGTCATTTCAACAATAGACTGTTGTTGCAATCCTAACTGCTCCAGATAGGGAGTCATCCGCAGCAAATGAGCAACATACTTATCCGGATGTTCTTTCTCAATTACCTCTTGCAGAACACGCATGAAAGTAGCCGAATGGTAATAGCCACACTGCATGGGCTTGCCTATAAGGTAATAGATGAGCGAAAAGAAATATGCTCTCACCTTACTAAATGTCACGCAGTAGATGGAATCATATAACTTAGCAGCCTTAGACAAATCCGGTTTGGGTGGTGCAAAAGAAACTAAGCACAGCGAGTGTCCTTGTGCCTTTAGGTAACGCGCCACATTATTGATACGAAGCACGTCGCCACCATTTTCGGGGAATGGGAATCGCGGTGTCAGGATACAGATTTTCATACGATTGATTACATTATTTTAGCAAAATAAGCGCATTTCCTTAATAGTCTCACTATGCCATAACACAAGAGGAAAATTACCAATTCTATAGTGAATAACTTAACACAAGGCAAGGCCCAATCATATTGCTCTATGTGTACTACTTTGAATAGTACATTTAAGAAAACAGGGTGTATAAGATATATGCCGAAGCAGCACTTGCCTATTGTTTTCCAGCAGAGACTATTGATTGGAAGCATCTTAACAAAAACAAAGACGGAAATAACCCATACGACATCCATAATGTCTTGCTTGCCCGGAACACACCATCCCAATCTGCCTTTTATTACCAAATAAGCGACACTACATAAAATACCTATTATGGGTATCCATATTTGTGAACGGGTAAGATTACAATATCTATGCAGGTAGTACCCCATAGGATAAAGACATAAATAAATTGGATATTTTATATAACTTGTAAACTTTTCAGGGAACCAATAAGACAATGTGTATAGTCCAAAACTCATTACAAATAATGCTCCAATCAAATATAATAGGTCTTTTTGAGAACTATGATTGATAAAGACTTTGAATAATGGCGTAAGAATATACAATCCCAATAGCATGTACAGATACCACATGTGTGTCCAGCAATCACCTGTTATAAGATTGGTGATGGAGTTTACTATTTTTTGACTCAATGTCAAATCCTGTGCTACATATTGCTCCATAAAGCACATGGGAAGACCGAAGATTAGAAGCACTTGTATGATGCGCCAACAATACTTTTTGAAAATAACAGGATAAGATATCTCACGTTCGGGCGCTAACAGTAAAGAGCCACTAATGAGAATAAAGAGATAAACGCTTGGAGTATTCTCGAAAAAAGAATATACGTAGTATCCTGCATCTCCTTGACATAATCCTAATGTTGAGAGATACATAGCACTCGTATGCTGAGCGATGATAAATAAGATGGCTATGAAGCGTAGGACATCCAAATAAGGTATATACTCTGTAGGTTTCATATCATTTATTTCGTTTTTGCATAAAGGATTGAATACAATGTATAATATCTTGCTCATTGTATGTATCAACAGCGGTACCTATTCCTAATTGTGCAACTTTTTGGGCGAGGAAGGTATCGCGTGAAACAATGATAGGAACATGGAAATATTGTGCCTCATAAAGTTTGTTGGGTTCTGCATAACGCACATTTGTAATATGTTGGTCATAAGTACAGATAAGGACATCAGTTTGATCATAGATGGATGGCAAATCTTCAGGATTATTAAATCTGCCATGTAAGAATATATTGCTGCGCGGTTTTAATTCACCAAACGACGGCATAATATTTCCAAATATATGAAATTCATGTTGCGGATAATGCTCTGCACCGACTTCAATAAATCGGCGTATTGTAGCATATCGTGCCGAACCGACAAAAGAAAAACTCAAATGGTGCGGGTCGGCAACACGAGTACGTGTGTATGGAGGAGTTGCCGGATTCAATTTATTGGGAATCAGTTGCACATTATTAGGTTGGATACCATTGAAATGGTATTGCAAGAATCCTTCGGAAGTAAGATATGCCACTTTGGCATGACGAATAATACAACGATCAATGCCGTTGAGTATAGCACAAATAAGACGATTATGCATCTCAGTCTGCATCAAATCGCACTCTTCATATAGATATGGTTTACGAGATAATAGGCAATAGATAAGGGCTATATCCAATCCGGATAAATAGAAAACGCAATCATCTTGCTGATGTATTGAAAGCACTTTTTTTATTCCGTCTGTATAGATACGAAGGCGTTCCCAATAACGACACGAGGAAATAGAACCAATCGTGTGAATTGGATAAATGGCTTTGGAATCCGGTTGTTCTCCATCACGCATAAATCCGTAGAACTCGATGGTGTTCCCTTGAGCAATCAATTCTTCTGCTCGATTGCGATAATGAGAATTGTTTATACTATTGGCAATATAAATGATTTTCATAACAGATATTTCACAATGCGTTCACAAGCGCGCCCATCACCATAAGGGTTAACGGCTTGCGACATATTATTATAGGCAACTTCGTCGTCTAATAAAGTACTAACCTCGGACATGATTTTATCATAATCTGTGCCAACCAGATGCACCGTACCGGACTCTAAAGCTTCGGGGCGTTCAGTGGTGTCACGCATCACAAGTACAGGTTTCCCTAATCCGGGGGCTTCCTCTTGTATGCCACCAGAATCGGTGAGGACGATGGTGGATTTTTCCATCAAATACACAAACTCCACGTATTGTAAAGGCTCAATAAAGAAGAAATTCTTATGTGATTTATTGCATATTGAAGATTGATGGTTGCATATTTCTTCCTTGCCAAATACCTCGGCAATAGGTTGGCGGACATTGGGATTGAGGTGCATCGGATAGACAAAATCGACATCGGGGTATTTCTCTGATAGATCCTTCATGGCAGTACACATACGGATAAATCCATCCCCGAAGTTTTCACGGCGGTGACCGGTGATGAGGATAAGTCTTTTACCATTAGACAAACGAGAAATATCATATCCGGCTTTAAATAACACCTGCTCCTGCTCCTTTTGCAAATCCACGTCGTTCTTCAAGCGTTCTACAATCATGTAGAGTGCATCAATTACGGTATTACCAGTAATAAGAATATGCTCTTCGCTTACATTCTCGCGCAATAAATTTTGTTTGGACAACGGCGTAGGTGCAAAATGATAAGTGGCAATACGGCTCGTAATTTGTCTATTCATCTCTTCCGGCCAAGGGCTATAGATATTACCTGTCCGCAGTCCGGCTTCCACATGAGCAACAGGAATCTGCTGATAGAAAGCCGCTAATGCAGCTGCCGTGGAAGTAGTTGTGTCACCATGCACTAGTACCATATCGGGGTTTACTTCTTTTAGCACATCACGCAAACCTATTAAAACGCGTGAGGTGACATCGTATAAGTCTTGTCCTTGTTGCATTATATTCAAATCATAGTCCGGAGTAATATTGAATATCTGCAATACCTGATCCAACATTTGGCGATGTTGTCCTGTTACACAAACTATGGTCTTAAACTCATTTGGATATTGTTTAAGTTTATGGACCAAGGGACACATTTTAATTGCCTCGGGTCGCGTGCCAAAGATGAGTAATATTGTTTTCATTATTTTGTTGTTACGACTTTCTTTATTTTATTATCCTCACATACAATAGTTACGCCTTGTGAAGGATGATGAACAGGGAAACCTAAAATAGAATAATATGCTTTAGGAATATTTTCGTATTTCGGGTTATAAATAGTAGTTGGCATTTGTTCAGAAGAATACTTTGCTGCTATTTGTGATATAGTGTCTTTTAACCAAACATGTCGGTTGGTCAACCATTTTGTAATACGTGCCGCATCTTGTTGTACGGAAACCGTATCAGGCCATGGATTACCATAGTTATTGTACTGATTCAATAAACGACTTTTATTTAAATCTTCTGCTTCTTCAGAGGTCGCATATCGATTAATGCGAGCAATAGCAGAATCAAAAATGACTGGTTCTATGCGCTCCCATTCTTTTATATAAGCATGAATAAAAGTATCTTGAGGAAGATTGAACATGGTCTTAAACCAAATAATGGAGTGGTCAGAGGAAAATTGATTAGGAGTCTGTTCTATGCCATCGAAATCCCACAGAGGTCCACAAAACCATTTAGCAGTACTCGTAGTATCATATTTATTAAGATAAATATTACTACCTGAACCATCGCCATTGCCCAGTATATCGTGTCCGAGTAGCCATTTTGCAAAGTTGTTCACATCAATATACTGAGCACAAGAATTCGGTTGAGAATATGCTATTTCTGTTTGATTGATAGATTGCGTAACATAATCTAATTGCCAAGGCAATAAGTCTTCCGAATCAGGATATTTGAAGGAATATGCATAACCAAAAATGGAAGGTACAGTTACATCTTCATTCCAAAAGTACGCGTCATATTCTATGCAATAGCCCTCTTTAGATATGTTTACGCGGTGGCTGCCTTGTTTAACAGTTTCGATGAGCATATAGTGCCCCAAAACATAATTATTGAGTATGACGTTTACATAACGATATTGAGGTGTCCATGGCATACCAATGAGTTCATTGATACAAAATCCCTCTTTAAATTTCAATACGTTCTCTTTAACTAGAGCCCACTCTTTATCTTTAAAGTTTTTGCCATCTTCTCGCAACAAGAGATCTGCTTTCTTTTGTAATTTAATTTTATAACCAGGCTTATCTTGTTCCGCTGCAGAAGAATTGCCTCTTAACTTAAGTGTTATGCCGGATTCATCTTTTAAATACTCTTTACTATCGTATATAGTATCTTCTTTGAGGAGCATTATCAATCGTCCTGGTACTTTTGTATGGTTGGTTAGTGTTACCGCCGTGTGTGAACTATTCCATACAACATCTGCCGTTGGAAATGTATGATCTTCTGTCTCAATAATTAACAACGGGATGTTTAAATCACGATAGGCAGCAATTTGTGCCGAATCTGCTTGACGATGATGTTCAATGATGTCATTTTGAGCCAATAAAGGCTGCGCAAGAATAATAAAAATAACTCCAATTTTTAAAATGTAATGTTGTTGCATAACAAATAATTTTGGTTTTTTATTGATTAATAATTAATTCTATCTGTTTTGTCCAAGCATTCCCGAAACGTTGATCTGGTTCCAAATAATTACCTTCTGCCCATTCATTCCAAGATTTAATAACGATAATTTGATGTTCGGGTTGTTTATGAGCAACGAGTTGGAAGGCTTGTTTTAAGTGCTTTCTCCATTTCTCAGGAGTAGCATTCAGATACACACCATCCGCCTTCCCCACTCTTGCTGTGCGATCCCATTGGGGCATAACTGTCGGAAAGACATTCTCCTGTTTATCCTCCGGTGCAAAGAATCCGGCGACAGTCTTTTCGTAGTCATAATTCTCGCTATTCATCAAGTGTAAGCGCATGAGCAATTTATTGATTAAGCTCCGCCATTTGCCGATATAGAGCAACTCGCCTCTGCGCTTACCAAAGGTATTGACGGCATTAAAACCAAGAGACAAGGCAAAATCAATCAGAGATTGCGATGACTGAAGATTGGGGACACAAGTTTTATTCGTAATGGGATCAAAGGTCAAAGTGGAAGGCATCATCGCTACAAAATAAAAATCACCTATGCCTTCTTTCTTGGCTAAATCTCGCCAAACTTGCATAAATGTAGACACATCTTTAAAACCGATGCAATCGTAGATAAAGAATAATAACTTACCATCTACTTTCATATATCGTGCATCCTTGAAGGCAGATAATAGGGTATAAAAGTGTTCCGTATAATCCTTAATGCCATTGTATTCCTGCGCCATCAAAACCTGTTCCTTCACCAATGCCGAGGACTTCTCCCACGTCTTATTGCTCCATGTATGGTTGGCCCAGCAAAGACAGAACGGATAATCAGGCTTGCCACTCTCAACCACTTGTTGCAGAGGTTTCTCCAACAACTGCTTTCCTTTTCCTTGCTCATCTAATCCGAACCAATAATGATAGTAACAGAATCCCTCTATACCTGCCTCACGAGCCAAATCTGCTTGCTTTTGCTTTATATCGGCATTCAATAGGTTGTAGTAACCTAACTCACCCGGCACTTTGGGCTGTTCATGCCCTTTAAATGATGGTTTTGCGCGACGAACATTGGTCCACTCCGTGAACCCTTTCCCCCACCACACATCGTTCTCGGGAATGGCGTGAAACTGAGGTAAATATAAGGCTATTAATCTCGGCATATCATTTCAACTTTTTTTCGGATTTATTTGAACTCCATTTTAATATAATGTATAACATCAATAGAACCACCATTTTCAATCCAGAAGTGTCCGAATAAGCGAAAAGATACATTCCTCCTTGCATACAAATGCAAGCAACAAGATAAATCAGTAGCAATTGGTGAAACTCTATTTTGTTCTTTTGAGGTTTCGTTAGGAGTAGGATAAGTCCGGTAAATAATAGGAATATCAAAGGCGCGACGTACGGTCCAAAATCTAATGTAAAATCTCCTACAAAAGTATAGAATATATAGTCATCCATCTTCAAATAATTGTATTTATCGCGCCTTTCCTCAAAATTTTTAGGTATAGATGGATCAAAGAGGCGTTTAACTAAGTTGAGTGTGCGCTCTCCGTGACGGATACCGCCTGCATCCAAACCATAGTTATTGAAATTGAGGGGGGCTTGTCCTGCATAATAAATTGCAGAAGTGAGTGCCCCTCCGTCTTTCGTATCAAATCGGCTAAACGTGATAGCAGCAAGGGGTATCGTAATTAGGCAAACAAACGAGATACAAGCCATGTTAATCCATTTCTTAATTCGTTTCCCTAGATAATTGCTAACTAGAAAATAAGCAACAACAACGGTCATTAACGTAGTAATGGCAGCACCGCGCTGCCCCATCAAAATAGGGGGCAATATTGTCAGCAAGGATGATAGTCCCAAGCCAATAATCAGTAGTATATTTCTCGGCTTCAATGTGAGTTGGTAAAATAACAGCAGAATGGTAATGTCTGCAAAGGCATTCACGCAAATGGCAAGTAAGTTAGTTACTCCTGAACCTGAAGATGCAGCCTCTGCCAACGCATCAGAGTACATACCAGCACCGGCAGAAGGATCAGTAAATAATTGCATAAAACCATCAACACCCCCCATTTTAAACAAATGTGGAACGAAAAGAGCCGAACAGATAATGATAAACCATGCCGTTGTATTGAGAACATGCATATTCGGCGGTGTAATTTCTGTTACTTGACGACTATCAAAGCGCAAGACCGGCCATAAGGCCAAGAGCAGCATCAAAAACAAATATACGAAGGGGAAGAATCGCATCGGCAAAAAATCCCAATATGGCTGCGGCATATTGTATAATTTCCAAGCCAGTGCTGCATATAACACATAAGAAGCAATAATAACATTGCCCGCGTCCATGCATCTTTTTTTGCGAACAAAGACAATGAATATTATTATCCATGCCAATAGATATAATATGAGATATAAGTTACTCACAGAATATTATGGTAATATCAATGTTGTTTCTATTTTTTTATAATTACACTTGCCCATTTCCTATTACAACGGATTTGCTGCTTTGTATTCTGCGATGAGCATGTTGAATTTCCAGCCGTGGGCGATTTGCATAAGACGGCCGTTGGGGCCAATGTGTTTAGCAGCCTCCCAATCGGCATTCATCTGCGCTAACGTATCAGGATTGGACTCAATGAGACGTAACTGCTGATGGGCATAAGCAAAAGCAGCCGAGTTCCACTTCTGACGTGAGGATTGGTTCTTTTGGTAGGTTTCCTCACGCTCACGATAAAACCGTTTGCCCGATTTAGTTGTGTAATGATAACCATGGTGAACCTTCCTAATCTTACCATGCATTGCTTCTATAGGAAATTCGTACGATACTTCTGCCATAAAAAATATTGTTATGTTATTGTTTTTTCTCCTTACCGCCTTTTTTGACCGTCGGTCGACCGTCGGCAAGAATAGGTATTTGTATTAGTTGTTTAAGATGTATGTTAATCTTATTCGTACCTTATCTATTTATACGCTTATTCACACCTTATTTGTACGCATATTTTTTCATGACCATCAATCTTACTATATGTGCCAACGTGACACCACCTGTCAAAGCATAAGCAACAACCATAACAGATGCGCCATTCGCTAACAAAATCCAACTAACCGGCACCGACAAAAGAATGGACAGCTCTACCGGCAGGTGGTACTCCTTAACTTTACCTGCCGCCTCTAAAATCGTCGTAATAGGGACGGATAACGACAAGATTACTGCAAATAATAGCATCCATCTTGACAAGGCAATCGTCAATACATCCACCTCGCCTAACCATAAGGTCAGTATTTGCGGCATCCAAATCGCCACCGGTAAAGCCACCAATATCAATAAGACTAATACAATCAATGTGGATAGCCAAAAAAGGCGTTTTGTAGCACTATAATTAGTCTGCGCATAGGTTTGTATCATCTGCGGACGCACCGCCACAAAGACGTTATTTCCTAACTGACTGACCGCAAAATAAATCTGTACCGCTACTGCAAAAGCAGCATTGGCAATCGGTCCCACGTAGGTATTGATGAGCAATGTGTTGCCTTGAATCATCACAGCGCCGGCTAAACTGCCAAACATCGTCCATCCTGTAAAAGAAAGCAGCGAGCGATATTCCGACTTATTTGTTATCGGAGTTTTTTTAGCTTCTACAAAATGGCGTTGGGCATAAAGAATAAACAAGACGGTTGATAATACCGCAGTTCCCATCCAACCTATTCCATATACCATCAGATGGTGAACAGGAATATATCGTAGAACAAATGCCAATACTAAATTCAATACGGCTCCGATAAAGGTTACAATAGCAAAGACCCCCATTCTCTCGTGCGCCATCACGGCAGCCAAATACGGTACTTGGATCAACAACGCTACAAAAGCCACAATAGCTGCCTGATAAATAACCATCACTTCCATAAACCACTCCGCAGGGTAGTTCATTTTGTTGATTACAAACCATAATCCCACCGTTTCAAATAGCACCACCGCCACCGCAGCCATCAGCCAACTGATACGAACTGAAATCCGAAAGATATTTCTTAAACCCGCCTCGTCATTCTCCCCCATCCTAACCGAGAAGAAGCGTTGGGAGGCTGTAGCCAAAACGGTATTAAGACATACGATAAGGTTAATCACCCCATTTATAGCATTATACACGCCATATCCCTCAACGCCCAATCCTGTCTCGGAACGCAAAAAGCGAACGGTTATCAAATTGATAAACATGATTAATGCCATGCGAGCATATAACCAAATCGTATTCTTGGCTATACGCTTATCATCCCCATATATACGAAACATTCTGTTTCCCATTCGCGTGCGGTTGACACCTATTATAACAAATTACGCGCAAAGATACAAAATTATTTTTACACCCACAAATAAAATCCTAAAATCGCGTTTAATTTATTAAAAAGTGCAGAAAAATTTGTGTATGTCTCAGATTTTTTGTAATTTTGCTGCGACATTTTAGGGTCTGAAAAAATTAACGAACACAAAACGTGTGTTCACAACGTCAAATTTAAGTTATTTTACACAATGAACATTGTAACAAAACAAATCGCGTTGCCTGATGGTCGAATCGTTAAGTTAGAGACCGGTAAGTTGGCTAAACAGGCTGACGGAGCCGTTATGGCAACCATTGGTAACACGATGATTTTGGCTACTGTATGCAGTGCCAAAGATGCTGTACCCGGTACGGATTTTATGCCGCTTACCGTGGAGTACAAAGAGAAATTTGCCAGTGCTGGTCGTTTCCCCGGCAGTTTCAACCGCCGCGAAGGAAAAGCTTCGGATTACGAGATTCTGATTGCTCGTTTGATTGACCGCGCTTTGCGTCCACTTTTCCCTGCTAATTATCATGCAGAGACGTTTGTTAACGTCACCTTGTATAGTGCTGACGGTGTTGACATGCCTGAGAGCATTGCCGGTTTAGCTGCCGGTGCAGCACTCGCTTGCTCGGATATACCTTTTGAAGGTCCTGTTTCCGAAGTACGTGTAGCTCGCGTGAATGGTCAAATGGTGATTAACCCCACTTTTGAGCAATGCGAACAAGCCGACCTCGAACTGATGGTGGCTGCTACCTACGACAACATCATGATGGTAGAAGGTGAGATGAAGGAAGTGCCTGAGTCCGTTATGTTGGAGGCTATCCGTGCCGCTCACGAGGCTATTAAACCCCAGTGCTTGGCCATCAACGAGATGATGAAGGAATACGGTAAGGAAGCAAAACGCGAATACTGCCACGAAGTGAATGATGACGAACTCCGTCAGGCTGTTCATGACTTCAGTTACGCTCGTGCTTATGCTCAGGCTACCAGTTCGGACACCGATAAGCATCACCGCGAAGCTATGTTCTCGCAGATCTGCGCTGACTTCAAAGAAGAGAAACTCGACTACATGCAACAACGTGCCGAGGCACTGGGTATTGATATTGACGAAGTAGCCGCTATGGTAGATCGTTACTACCACGATGTAGAGAAAGAGGCTATGCGTCGTGCCGTATTGGACGAAGGTAAACGTCTGGATGGTCGTAAGACCACTGATATCCGTCCTATCTGGTGCGAGGTAGGTTACCTGCCCGGCCCTCACGGATCCAGTATCTTCACACGCGGTGAAACGCAATCCTTATCAACTGTTACGTTAGGCACTACCCGCGATGAAAAAATGGTGGACGAGGCTCTTATCCAAGGTTCAGAGCGTTTCTTGCTGCACTATAACTTCCCACCATTCGCTACCGGCGAAGCTAAGGCTGCTCGTGGTGTAGGTCGTCGTGAGATTGGTCACGGTAACCTGGCATGCCGTGCTCTTAAGAACATGGTTCCTGAGGACTTCCCATACAGTATTCGTGTCGTTTCGGATATCCTGGAGAGTAACGGTTCATCGTCTATGGCTACTGTTTGCGCAGGATGCTTGGCACTGATGGATGCCGGTGTACCTATCAAGAAACCCGTCAGCGGTATCGCAATGGGTATGATTAGCGAACTGGTTGGAGATAAACTCAACTATAAGATTCTGAGTGATATCCTTGGTGACGAGGACCACTTGGGCGATATGGACTTCAAGACCACCGGTACACGCGACGGTTTGACCGCTTGCCAAATGGATATCAAGGTGGATGGACTGAGTTACGAAGTATTGGAGAATGCCTTAGAGCAAGCTCACCAAGCTCGTATGTACATCTTAGATAAAATCCTTGAGACAATGCCTGCTCCACGTCCAGACCTCAAACCTCATGCTCCACGTATCACCACTTTCTATATTCCGAAGGATATGATTGGTGCAGTGATAGGCCCCGGCGGTAAGGTTATCCAAGGAATCCAAGCCGAGACCGGTGCAGTCGTTTCTATCGAAGAAGATGACAAGGGCGGTAAAGTAGAAATCGCTTCCAACAACGGCGAAGCTATGGCTGCAGCTCTGGCTAAGATCAAAGCCATCGTGGCTCTGCCTGAAGTAGGAGAGACATACGAATCCACCGTTAAGAGCCTCATGCCTTACGGATGCTTCGTAGAGTTCATGCCCGGTAAGGAAGGACTGCTGCATATCAGCGAAATCGATTGGAAACGTTACGAGACGATGGAAGAGACCGGAATCAAGGAAGGTGATAAGATTATGATTAAGCTCACCGAAGTAGATCCTAAGACCGGTAAGTTCCGTCTGAGTGCCCGTGCATTAAAAGAGAAACCCGAAGGTTATGTAGAGCCTGAGCGTCCTGCTCGTCAACCTCGTGGCGACCGCGGTCCAAGACCTGAACGTCGTGGTCCACGTCCCGAGCGTCGCGACAATGGCACACATGACTTTGAAGGAGACGGCGCACGCCTGCAAAAGTAAGAACAACAATGCAGAAAATTAGAAACATAGCAATCATCGCACACGTTGACCACGGCAAAACAACGTTGGTCGATAAGATGTTGTACACCGCCAAGGTGGTGCAAGAATCCCGTCAAGAGGGTGTGGAGAATAAAGAACTCATCCTCGATAATAACGACCTTGAGCGGGAACGTGGTATCACCATCTTGGCCAAGAACGTAGCCATTGAGTACAAAGGCTATAAGATCAACATCATCGATACTCCGGGTCACGCCGATTTTGGTGGTGAAGTGGAGCGTGTGCTGAATATGGCTGATGGCGTATTGCTGCTCGTAGATGCGTTTGAGGGTCCTATGCCCCAAACGCGTTTCGTGCTGCAAAAAGCCCTTGAACTCAACCTCAAACCCATCGTAGTAATCAACAAGGTGGATAAACTGAACTGCCGTCCTGACGAAGTGCAAGAGGCGGTGTTCGACCTGATGCTCAATCTGGATGCCACCGATGACCAATTGGATTTCCAAACTATCTATGGCAGTGCCAAGAACGGATGGATGAGCACCGATTGGCATAAGCCTACCACCGACCTCACCGCCCTCATGGATGCTATCATTGAGTATATCCCTGAGCCCGAAGTGTTGGAAGGTACGCCACAGATGCTGGTTACCAGTCTGGACTACAACCCTTACGTGGGTCGTATCGCCGTGGGACGTGTGCACCGTGGTACACTGAAAGATGGACAGACGGTTATGTTAGCCAAGAAAGACGGCACGAAAGTGCGCACTAAGATTAAGGAATTACATACTTTCTCCGGTATGGGACATGTTCGTACCGACGAAGTTAAGTCCGGCGATATATGTGCATTAATCGGCATCGACGGCTTTGAGATTGGCGATACTATTTGCGATATCGAGAATCCCGAACCGCTCAAACCGATTGCTATTGACGAGCCTACTATGTCGATGACCTTCACCATCAACGATAGTCCGTTCTTCGGACAAGATGGTAAGTTCGTGACCAGCCGACATATCTATGAGCGACTCACCAAGGAGTTGGAGAAGAACTTAGCCCTGCGCGTAGAACCCAGCGACAAAGATAATAGTTGGCGTGTATATGGACGTGGTGTGCTGCATTTGAGTGTGCTGATTGAGACCATGCGTCGCGAAGGATATGAACTGCAGGTAGGTCAGCCGCAAGTCATCATCAAAGAGATTGATGGCGTTAAGTGCGAACCGATTGAGCAACTCACCGTTAATACGCCCGAGGAATGCTCCGGCAAGATTATCGAGTACGTCACCGTTCGCAAGGGCGAGATGACCAAGATGGAGATGGTGAACGACCGCGTGCAGTTGGAATTCACTATTCCCAGCCGCGGTATCATCGGTATGCGTACGTTCGTGATGAACGTCAGCGCCGGTGAGGCTATCATGGCGCACCGATTCATGGACTTCCAACCCTACAAGGGCGACATCGAGAAACGCGTCAATGGTTCACTCATCGCCATGGAAACCGGTACAGCATCTGCTTATGCCTTGGATAAACTGCAGGACCGCGGACGGTTCTTCATTGATCCGCAAGAGGAAGTGTATGCCGGACAGGTAGTAGGAGAGAACGCCAAGGAAGGTGATATAGTCATCAATGTTATCAAGGCTAAGAACCTGACTAACATGCGTTCTAAATCCGCGGACGACAAAGCCATCTTGGCTCCTGCCGTTAAGTTCAGCCTCGAAGAGGCACTCGAGTATATCAAGGAAGATGAGTACGTAGAAGTAACGCCTAAGAGCATGCGCCTGCGTAAGATTATCCTGGATGAACTGGAGCGCAAACGTGCCAATCGGTAGTGCTTAGAGGTGTTTAGAACACACCAAGTAATTAGATTACACCAATAATTAATCGCCTATCTACGTCACAATAGATAGGCGATTTTTTTGAATATTTAAATAACCCTAAAGTGAACCCCGAAAGTTTAAGTTTAACTTTCGGGGTTTACTTCACAAGAAGAACGATTTCTTCTTATTTAATCGGATTTACCGATCAACGGATTCGTCTTCCGACAGCATCTCTCCAAACATTGTCATGGATGATATAGAGATGGTCATCCTTAATCACCTTAGTAGCACCTGTCTTAGGATCAACATAAACGTTCTCCCATCCGGTAGGTATACCAACTACGATGACTATTTGGAGTAAACCAGACTTGTATTGAACAGACTTGCTGTAAGTTCCCATAGTTGTACCTTCCGGCAGAAGGACTTCTCCATTAAGGATATACGGCAGTTGCTCAACCTTGATGGTATCATAAAGAACTTCGGACTCATCATTAGCCACCATCAAGTGGAGAGTAACGATGCTATCGCAGCCATAGATAGTCTGTTGTTTAGAAGGATAGTCACCCGGTTGGGTTAAGCCTTCAAATGTGCCATCTGAGTAGCTATCGCCCTTGACAATAGCACCTTGGATGCGAGTAGCGGCAGCCTCACGCTGATAAACGATGAGAGTTGCAAGCGAGTCACAACCAGCTTTCGTCTTAACGGTGTCGGTATAAGTACCTTCTTGTTTAATCCATCCATATTTACCAAAGAAGACAGAGTCACCAGGGCAGAGATTCTCCTCAACGGTACCTTCAAGAATAGCGTTAACGGTCAGGTAGAGCGTTGTGATACTATCGCAACCAGTAACAAGTGAAGATACGGTATCCGATACAATCGTACTGGTGTAATACTTAACATCACCAAACTCGTAGTAGTCACCTTGGCAGATGGTCTTCTCAAGAGTCTCACGAATACGTGGATTAACGGTGATATTAACCTCCGATATACTATCGCAATCATTAGCTGATTGCAGTTTCTGTTTGTACGTATCAGATGCGGTAACATTGTAGATAACAAAGTTATCCTCCAAGTAGTTATCTCCCTCGCAGAGAGTGACGGACTTGGTAGTAGTAACCGCAGTATTAACAGTCAGCGTCAACTCGGTTAAGACATCATCTACTCCGTCTTTAGTTGCAGCGTCATACTTGGTATAAGTCGTTGTTTCGCCCACATTGAGATCGGCTGCGTCAATGAAGAAGTTTTCATCCTCAAAGTCATTATACTGACAGATAGACTCGCCGTACATATTCTCCACATAGGTATTGACTTGAACGTTATCCAAGTGCATGTAGTTCTTGGAACATGGTTTATCCAATTCACTATGAGCATCGTGAGCAAACGCAATGACGATATCCTGACCAATATATTGCGAGAGGTCAACCATCTGTTTGGTAGGTTTACCGGTGATGTCGCTATACTTGCGATCGGTGCCGTCGGCATTCCAGATAGTAGCGTTAGCACGTGGGAAAGTCTTACCACCATCCGTACTTACGACAACAAGGAACTGATCAAACTCAGTGGGTTTATTGAACGGCTGAGCACCTGAGTTATCGGTCAAGAAGAGGTCGAAGGATAACATCAACTTATTAGCCTTATCAACATCTGCAAGCGAGATAGTCGGTGTGAGTAACCAGTAGTTGTAATACGTAACGGAAGACGAACTTCCTGTAGCAGAACCGGTAGTAACTGTCATATCAGAAGTAGTCGAACTACGTACCCAGTTAGCTGTAATGCTTTCAGCAATAGGAGCAGGTGTTACACCGTTATCCAGCACATCAACGACCTTAGAGTTAGCACGACTCCAGTGAATTGGATAGGTGCGAACGGCATTAAACTGCTCATTGAAGCGGATATTAAAGAGGGTCGTAAAGCCGAACGGAACCGTCCAATCGGAAGACTCTTCCTCGCCGCAGAAGTGCATGAGACGAACGTAATAATCCGTTCCTGCCTCGAGGGTAGCTATTTGGAAGAGACCTTCGGCATCTGCCATAATACTATCCACGATAATAGCGGTGGAATCCTCGAAATTATCGGAGGTAGAGAGTTGGAGTTGTACGCTATCCTTACCTGCGAACGACCACGTTATGTCTGCGGCGTTGGTAGTTATGTTCTTGGCATCGATATTCGTGATAGGCGTGCAGAAGTCTGCGTCGATCACCTCAACATCATCAATGAACATATAACCGGTCTTTTGTCCCAACGGATAGTACAGAACGATACGACCTTGGTCTTTATACTTCTTGAGCGGGAGGATAACTTCTATCCAGTAGTTATTGCCTGTCTCATCGTTGTAGTTATAGGTAGTAGCACTCAATTCGTACGGATAAGTAACCTTATCTTGTTGTACGAAGGTAGTCATATCACTCATATCGGTGATAGTACCAATCAACAAGTCTTTCGGATAGTTGGTGTTCGCCTCACGAATCTTGTTCTTATTGGTAGCCAATGCAGCTCCTGCAGGCCAGAAGTAAGCGGCACGAACCCAGAAGTGCAGTGCGGTGCTGTCGTAGTTAACGTTGAGCTCGGGCAGTACAGCATAACTATCACCGTATGTATTGGAGTAGTTATAGAACTGCAAAGCACCATCAGTAGCATCGTCCAAACGACCATAAGTGTAGGTGTTAGCGGTAGAAACCTTCACTTGCGGCATATAGGTATAAGATGTAGCCGATGCTTTTGTCAACTGACCAGCCTCCCAGCACTCTGGAATCTTAGGAGTGGCAGATAAGGTAGTATATGCATAGGTAGCACTCTCCTTGGAGAAGTCCCATTTAGCGTTATCCTTCATATAAGGCATACAAGGAGTCTTGAACTTGAAGACAGCCGGAGCAGAACTTTCGGTCATCTCTGCGTTCATAGCCTTGATAGAAACAACGTAGTTGGTAAGCATCGTCAAGTTATCAAGTGTGAGAGCAGCTACATCAATGGTATCTTTCAAGATAACCGTTGTATCCGTCATATCCGTTACCACTACTTCAAACTTAGTAGCACGAGATCTCCAAGTCAAGTCAGCATGTTCGCCGGTGAAGGTCTCCTCGTTCAGTTTGATGGCGGTCGGCATATTCAGACCGGTTTCTTTCTCCACTTTGACATTATCAATCCAAGCGTAGTTGGTAGCGTCGTACTCGGACAAGAAGGCAATATACTTACCTGTTGCTCCATAGAGCGAAACAGTCACAGGCTCCCAGTAATCACCTTCAACCTTTGTCGAGCAGTTTTCATTCGTTACTTCAGCGAACTGATAGTCAACCAACTCCTCGAAGGTGGACATATCGTACGGGTCGGTAACGGTACCTACCTTGATGCTGCGTGCGTAAGTACCGGTAGCGTATGTATTGTAGTACTTCGTGAATTTGCCGGCATTATCGCCCGACGTCCCATATGATTCATATACCGAACGACCTACAAACGATATTTGCATAGTATCTAAGTCAGCCACGAGTTCCGGCATAACAGCATAAGCACCGTTATACGAAGTGGTGGAATAGAATTTATAGGAGCAAGAATCCGTATATGCGTATTTGCTGGAATAGGTTCCGGTAGTGGAACTATAAGCGTTCTTGTTCAGATACGGGATATAGGTATAACTAGTGCTATTCATATTTCCTACGAGCCAACAACGCTCCTCCTTATAGGTAGTGGAGGTGGTGTAGGGGCTTTGGATTTGCGTTCTGTAGTCGTCGAATGTCCAATTAGCTTCTGCCAACGGCACGATGCAGAGTGTAGCAGCCGTTAGAACAGAAGACCATTCGGAGAAGTCACCTTCGCCGCAGTTAGCGCGAACGTAGAAGTTATACTCGGTAGCGTCCGTCAGACCGGTAACCACACCCTTAGGTCCTTCACCGGAAACGGTGGTGATAGTGGCTTTCGTTACATCTTCTTCAGGAGCAGGCAGGCAAGCGATGTCCCAAGCCGTTTCGTTACCTTGCGGTGTCCAAGTCAGCGTAACGGACGAAGCCGTAGCGCTGGCAAAAGCAAGGTCGATAGGACGGAAGCATGTCGGGATCTTGGATACATAGATATTGTCTAAGTATGCATAACCATTAGACGAACTCGGGAATTTAGGAGAGTAGAAGACTATTTGACCTTCCCCTGTATAATCATCGAACGATTGAGCATAGTGATACCAGTTTGCATTAGCAGCAACCCATTTGTCCGCAGTAATGGTATCAAGCGGAACAAAGGTAGTATCCAATCCCTCTAGAGAAGTGACATCCGTAGCAACACCAACAACCATAGTCATAGCATAAGACGTAGAATTGCTGCGATAATCAAACTCAAGCATCAAATTAGACAGTTTATCTGCCATAGGCGGTAGCACAGCATACGAGTAATACGAAGTACTACCATACATTTGCATACCATTCTTACCTTCTTTTTTAGCAGAAGAATTGATATACGGCTGATAAGTTGTGGTAGTTCCCGTATAGTTGCAGAAACGTTCCCAACATTCAGGGAAGTTGGCTCCACCGGAAGCATAGTCGTCAAAGTTCTGCTCGTAAGGAACAGGATATGCAACAGGACATTGGGTCGTGAAGTTACCCATTGGTGACCAAGCAGAGGTATCACCTACAGCACAGATAGTACGTACTTGTACATAGTACTTGGTGAGCATGGTCAGACCCTCAAACTTCATCTGTTGCTTGTCGGTAATCGAATCAACGAGAACGGTCACTTTGTCATCAGCAAGGAGTTGCACTTGATAGGAGGTACTAATGGTATCCCAACCCATCGTAGCATCGTAGGTATTAACTTCTACTTCTTCTACTTTGAGAGGTTCCCAGCAAGAAGGAATGGTATCCACTTGCATGCTGTAGATATATACGTAGTTGGCTACGCCACCGTTCTCCGAGAGGAACATGATTTGTTTACCGAAGTTGCCCTCGTAGTCACCGGCATACTCATTGAAGCGAACAATAAAGGTTTGTGCCTCGTCTAAGTTCTTAGCGTGGTTGGCTTTGCTTATGGTAGTAACTGCTTTCGGCAACTTAACGGTCTCGATAGGCTGGAAAGTAGACAGGTCACTCGGATTGGAGATAATACCTACCGTCAGTTCACGCAGATAAGTAGCCCCCGTACCACCGGAAGCAGTGAATTTAACTTGCAGACGGTTGATACTATCTACATCAATCGGAGGCATAATAGCGTACGCACCCTCGGAAGTGGTGGTGTTGAACATATACAAGTGACTACCTACCGTGATAGAAGGAACAGCAGTTGTACCTTCGCGACGACCAACGGTCCAGCAGGGGAATTCAGCGGTCTTGAAGTCATCTTCGGCAAAATCAATAAAGCCATAACCTCCGGCCGTCTTGCTCACACAAGTGGTCTTGAAGGAGATTGCATTGGACCAATCACCCTTGTTCGTCTCGCTGCACAAAGCACGAACATATACGTAATATGCTTTGTTGGTCTCATTGCAGAAATCTACCACGAACGGATTCTCCGAAGTGATGGAGTCCTTAACGATGGCAGCATCCTTGGCAGCAATCTTCTCTGCGGAGAGAGTATCGTTAGCCACTACAATTTCCCATTGTGTAGCGCTACCCTTATTCCAAGAAATGGTAGCACCTATTTCGTTGGCATCGGTAGCCGTTACACCTTGTATCTTCTCGCAGTCGGACAAGTAATCCACCTTGACATCGTCAATATAGACACTGCGGGTTACCTCGCGTGGGGTCTTCATAAGAGCTATGTATTTGCCGTTACCCTTGTAGTTATCCAAACGGATAATATACTCAGAATAGTTCGTTGTAGTCTTAATCAGTTGCAAGGTATCGAAGGTAGCAAGGTCGCTCGGGTCACTCATAACACCCACGTAAACGGTGTCACCTACATAAGCCGGACCACCAGCCTTCATCCAGAAGGAGAATTGCAGTTTGTTCAAGTCCTCGCTCATCATCGGCAACGTGACAAACGAAGGTTGACTCGTAGTCATTTTAGGCGTGCAAGTGGTCGCTGTACTATACCAGAAATAGAAACACTTTGAACCAGCATGAGCAGAAGAAGCCGTTGTGTAAATATACGGATACCAATATGTGTGAGTTCCTCCCTCGTTAGACTCTACGTTCTTCTGCTGAATCATGTTCCAGCAAGCGGGCAGGTCTTGGGTCGAGCTACCGCCGGTATAACCCTCAAAGTCCTCTACATAAGGAATCTTTTCAGCAGGGAGACATTCGGTTGTGAAGGTTGCGGGATCAGCAGGGAACTCCTTACCGCCACACAAAGCCACTACATCATAGTAGTACAAAGTATGAGGTTTAAGTTCCTTAACCATATAGGTCGGAACCGTAATGGTATCGCTTTCCAAGGTATCTTTCTTTGCCTCATCCGCATAAACGGTAACAATCCACTGCTCCATATTATTAGCATTCCAAGTTAACGTTGCTTGGTCGTAACTAACCTCTGCCTTCAAATCGGTAGCAGGCATGCAACCACCGGCTTTGAGGTATTGCACATCGTCAATCCATGTAGCGGACATATAGTAGTCTTTATAGGACGAACCGCTACCCGAGCCCGAACCGCCCGACCAACTATCGTCAGTAAGCATCGTGGCTGCCATAATAGCGGGGAAGTGACCTTGACCCTTATAGTCAGCGAAGGAAACAATAGCCATTTTCCAATCGTTACCACAAGTAACAGTAGTAATTGTATCAAAGGTAGTAATATCGAACGGATCAGTCATTGCACCAACAACGACACCGGCTGCCTCCGGATGCGAATCACTATAAGAAGCCAAATAGAATTGGAGGAAGAACGTACTCATGTCATCAACTTCCGGCAGAGCCATGTATTGACCATGAGGCATAATCCACTCCGTTCCGTCACCAAAGACACGACGGTCGCGTTTGAGATAAACGGCACCGCCCTTACTATGGTACTTAGAAGCAGCCGTCGTTCCACCTAATAACGGATAACGAACGGTATAAACAGTACTGGATGAACTCAAACCAGGTTGCGTAAAGAAGTCGGTTATCATTTCGTACGGATAGTTGTACGAAGACGAATAATTCCAGAAGTTCTTGATTGCATTGGAAGACCAGTTATGAGCTACCTCTGTATCGTCGAAGTTGATGAGCATTTCTGTTGAGTCTGCCCAATGTTTTGGCACGAGTTGTTTTTGCGGCAAAGCAAAGTCACTGGATTGCTCTCCGGCAACGTTTTGCACATACACTTGTACGAACATACCATTCACCGTTTCAGGCAAAGCCATTGTGTAGGGGAAGGATGTTACGTTGTATGTATTCAATATATTCTCTGCACCAAACGTTTCTGCAAGCGGATCAAGCTGTACTTGACCGGTCTTAGCACTAATAACATGTTTGGTCAAATATACTTTAGAAGCAGATGCTCCATTCATGTTAGCATTAACAGAGATAGACTTGGAGGTAACATTGGAAATAGACACATTGGTTGGCATCTTAAGTCCTTCAATGGCCTTAATCTCCAAATCATCCATGAAGAAGATATTGTCCTTATCCACAAAGTTACTTGCAAAAGCAATGTATTTGCCTTCACCCACGTAATTATCGAAATATACGGTGAAGCGATCAAACAGTTGTGCACCTTTGATATACACGGTATCAACAGCCACGAAAGTGGTCCAATCGGCAGGGTCGGTCATTACACCAACAACCAGACCATTGGCATTAGCCTCATTGTAATAGGTGTGGCATGTTCCCCAGAAAGTAGCTTGCAAGTTCTTTACACTCTCTACATTCAATTCAGGAGTTGCACCATACACATACTCACCGGCAGGTATCAGTTTAGATGTGCTACGAGCACCCGAGAATACCAAGCAAGTAGTACTCGAGAAGGAGAAGTTCTTCAAACCCGTTTCATCCGTGTTCTGGTTAATGAAAGGCATATACTCCATACTACCGTCATCTTTCTTGATGCTGGTGCCGTGAGTCCAATAATCTACGTGAGAAACAGTACCGGAAGCATAATCTTTGTTGAATGTTTCCACATACGGTACATCAACCATGTTCTTGGTAGTAAAGGTAAATTCTTCACTCCAGTCGGAGTTCTCTACGCCACATTGCGCTTGGATATAAACGTAATAAGTAGTATTACGCTTGAGATCAGCAATAGCCACCGAGAAATCACCAATCAACGAATCATAAACGACTCCTTCGGGTTGCTCCAGATCAGTTATTTGTTTAGTACTTAATACAACGCGGAAGTTCTCGGTATCCAATGAACCATTCCAACGCAGAGTAACACTATTGGTTGATAATCCATCAATAGAGATGTTAAATGGGTCTTCGCAAGTAGGAGCCGGACGCACGATTATTTCATCCAGCACGATACCACGACCCAAATTATCAGTTCCTTCAAAAGCCAACTGATAGGTAGCGGTTGCACCGGGAAGTTCAATCGTTTCGGTGGTCCACTTGGTGAATTTGTTCACATACTCCTTGAGCAACACCCAACGATCAGTCTCCGAAGCGCGATAATAAACACGCAGTTCATCCACGTCGGAGGTACGTTGTGCTTGAGCGTGCGAAAAAACCAGAATCGGGTGCACCGTTTCTAAAATGTCAAAAACCGGAGTCACCAGTTTCGTAACATAGTGTTGAGTTTGGCTGGTCGTGTTACGGAATGCGGCACGATACTCACCGGTTACAACACCATCTGGGTACTGGGCATCTGTTGCGGATTCTGTTATCCACATTTGTTGACCTGCCTCGTTAATCTGAGACCACGTAGCAGGGATGCCATTTTCAAATTCCTCATGCAGGACATAGAGTTCCTCTTTGCCAGCAAAGGTCATTACCGTTGATAAAACAAGCAGTAATAATGAGATAAATGTTTTTCTCATACCTTAAATGTTTAGTTAATAAATCGGGTTATCTAATATATTTGCATATATTTTATTACGAAAAAGCGCACAAAATTACACTTTTTTATTTATATTTCCAAATATTTTTTGCAAAAAGTTGCAATTTTTGTTATTTTATATGCTTTTTTATCACATATTCAACTAATTTCTTACGCAATGACACGGCGTACGATCCATGTTAACATTCAGCAACCATGTCAATCTGATTCCAACTTCAAGATTATGACAGATAGAGCCAATACGGTCCGAGTTAAGGATATGGTTGATAACTAAATTCTGTTGCAAATCAGCCTGACTCTGTGTTTGAGGATTGGTGTTAATCTTAGAATAATCCACCACCACAAGCGTTCCCATATTGCCTATCCGAATTGCATAGTCTGCGTACACGCCTACACGCATGCGTACCTTTTTATTTTTATTATCTTCAGAAAGAGGTATAAACGAGCCCAACTCTAACGATGCTGCTGCCCATAACTTTTCGGTATAGGAGCTTTTATTGGTATATTGCGCCTCCGGATAATAGCCTAAGGAGGATAGGTCGTTTAACCCAATACTGCGTAATGGTTCTATGCTCCAAGCATACACACCCTGGGTGTACATATCGGCTTGGGTCTGCCCCCTCGCCATCAATGAATAGGATAATTTAGCACCTAATAAGGCATAGAATCCACTTGGATCGGCATATCCAATATAAACAGGCAAGGTAATACGCAAATCATGAGCTTTAGTGGACAAATGATTGTACACATAGCCATAAGAGACCGATTCTCCGGTTTTATCCACACGATCAAACTCATCTATAAAGGACTTCGATTGGTCCTGTGTATATTGGTATTGTAACTGAGCTCCCAAACCAAAGATAAACCGCTGTTTTTGCAATTCGTACGCAAACATTATATTGCCTGCGCCACCGGCTTTAGGACTAATATCGCTTTTATAAAAGAGATTATTCGCCTCACCGCCACCGATAGAGAGTGCCAACGAATGAGACACTCCTCTCGAATAGTTTGGAGCAGCTAAAACGGTCGCAGACAGCAGCAACCATGCTAAATTATATTTAACGAACAATCTTAATCGCATTGATCTCATTTTTTATGATATACATTCCCTGTGTAAGGTTCTTGATTTCATTCAAATTATCCAGGGTCATCATATAATGCCCCGTTGCCGAATAAATGGTATATGGTCCCTTGCCGATAGTGATACGTTGTAGGGCAGTAGTGCCGGTATAAGTTATATTACACGTACTTACCAATTCATCTTTCCCTTCTATTTTGACTTCCACTCGATAGACGTGGTCTATGTCGTCATCGGTGGTAGATACGAAAGAATAGGTAGCACCTTCTATCTTCTCACCATCACGATACCACTGATATTCCACAAATTTATAGTCAGCATATTGCTCATTCATCAAAGCTATAAAACCCGGTTTTTGCGTAAAGACGGAAGCCGAATAACGCAGTTCAATTATGATGGGAGCGTCGGGGATAGGGCAAGAGGGTGTTGAGAAAGTGATAGTTGCCGGCATAATAGCAGGCTCCAGACTGTCTGGCAATACAACTTCGATAGGGTCGCCATTAGAGAAGATATACACGGAATCCAATCCCAATTGCATAGCATCTTGGAAACGCAGTTCAATATAGGAAAGGAAGCCTTTTTGCACTTCGTACGGAATGGTTACAGTGCGATAATCCGAACAAACAGGTACTTGTGTAGGATAAGTAACCGTCAGCCGTGGCACGACATGCAGGTGCAACTCAACGAGACTATCGCAGCCAAAGACGCCTTTGCCGGAACCTTCATACACTCCCTCTTCTGTTATCTGTTTGCCAAATAAGTCGTATGCGTTCCCCTCACAAATAGTATCCTTTACCAAGAAAGGTCCACTTTCGTGCCACGTAAGATTGAGATAGACCATACTATCGCATCCCGTAACCAAAGATGTTAATGTAAACAAAGAATCCACATCATTATAGTATGTCTTGCCATTGAAAGAATAACCATACGGATAGTCTTTCCGGCATAGGTTTTCTATGATTTGTGTGGTATCGTTCGATATATCCGGGAACGTAAGTTTGATTTCCTTTGTTATTTGGCACGCATCGTGGCTAATGCCGGCGGTTACCTTAACGATGTATTCTCCACCATTAGCAGGATACTCATGGTTCACTTTGTCTGATAAATTATTTATCACTTTTGAGCCATCTCCGAAATCCCACAACAAACTGGTTACTTTTTCTTCAGAAGGACCAATCACGCCTGTCACCATGTTTTGGACATAGACGCAGGAAGAGTTAAAGAATGTCGCCTTATTGGAGCATGCGGTAGAAGCCGTTTCATAAGTAACACGCGGCGTTGGAATACGTGGTTTACCGCAGGCTTTTAAGGTGTAGTAACATTGCCCATTCGTTTTGCTAATCACATCCACCTCATATAAATTGGTATCTAACGGCTGAATGGTAAAGTTCTGTTCCTCACTAAGGGTCTTAGATGGTTCATCAGCCTTATACCAGCGGTAGTTAAATCCATCCGGAGCGTGGAATTCAGTTGTTGGATTGTCTTCACCACAGTTTAAGTCTGACATCTCTCCATTCTCGCAATCCAATACGAAGTAAGCATATCCATAGTGTCCGCTTTGGCTACAATCATAGGTAGTGAGTTTGATGGTTATTGTTTCACCTATATAGTCTCGCAGGTTAACGGAAACAGTAGTCCATTCTTTCCAATAGACGGGTGTAGAAGCAGCATTGGATATATGCCATCCATCTTCGGGTTTCAAGTCACCGCCCGCCACAAAATTGGCTTCACCGCAGTTACCATCCAACTTGCGATTGTTGTGCAATATGCTCAAGGTAAACTTCGGCTGCGCAGACGCATCGTGTGCAGGGTCCTCCATCACTACCGCATAGCGTAGTTTAAGAATGGCATTGCCATCTTCGGCTACCTTGTAGTTATAGGTTATTTGCTCCGCTTGAGCACCAATCTCCCAGTTGCCTAAACGCACCGATGCCAACGCATCATCCGGTTTCGTTTTCAGTCCTATAGAACCATCTAAAGTACGCGGGTCTATTTCATTGATAACATAGTGCAACGTGTGACGACTTTCCTTCTCCGCATAACCAAAGTCAACAACTCCTTTGGATGCAGCAGGATTGGAGAATGAACCATACGCACAGTTCTTGCTGTTCAAATCCATGTAGTCAATACAACGCACACCTTTATGGAAGATAAACTTCTCGTATTTAACCCATTCGGAATGGTTGTCGCCACAGTTGGAGCGCAAGAAGAAAATACCTATACCTTCGTCCACATTGGGCACTTCATAGATTGTCTGCGTCGTATTGATCTCTTGCCATTTACCGGTTTCATAACTATACGTACGGATATCATACGAGTCGGCATTGCCTTTCCACGACAATTTGACATTGGCATCCACAATGGTATGCGTCACATTGGTGGGAGCAGCACATTGTCCTGCCATAAAGAGACATATATTATCCACACACGGAGCAGGTTCAACTACAGCACCTTTGACGGAGAAGAACATAAAGACAAGTTTGTATTGACCTGCCACATTCAGTTTGAAGTTGCATGTAGCCACCGCCCATGTAGATGTACCGTGCATCACCGTATCTACCGACAATGGCAATACAGACGGCTTAAACCAAGCCATTGTCAATGCCGTGGCTCCGGACAGGGTCTTTGTATCCACAGGGACTAAGCAGGCATATAAACCTTCCTGCCCATATTTGCAATTGGCAAGCCAGTTAAAAGTCAAAGTATAATTACCTTCTGCCAAAGTAGGCAATTCGCGATAAGCAACATTCTCAATGGTTTTGGAAGCGGAATAACCGGACTCGGTAGCATTCTCTGATGTACCGATGAATAATCCCCATTCACCCTGTGGAGCAAAATGACCGGGTGCACCTAAATTCCAAAAGTTGGTCAAATTCTTTTTCTGTTGGTCATTAGCAGTGGGATTAAGTACCCACTGCGACCGTTCTGCAGCATCCTCAAAGTCACACTCATAAATCACCTGAGCAGACAATGGAAGCACCGCCCAACAAAGCAACACAATATATACAAGTTTCTTTATCATTACAAAATAACAAATTCTACACGACGGTTCTGCTGACGACCTTCCTCGGTGTCATTGGTGGCAATCGGTTCGCTCTCGCCCTTACCTTCGGCCTCTATACGGTTGGCATCTATGCCACGGTCAATCATGACCTGACGCACACTATAAGCACGACCTTCAGATAACTTAAGGTTGGCCTCATCCGAACCCACATTATCGGTGTGACCGGTGATGCGAATACGTATCTCAGGATTTTCGTTTAACAAGTCATACAAGTCCTGCAAGCCCATCTCTGACTCCGGCAGAATGGTTGTCTCGTTCGTTGCAAAGAACAAGTTTTGAAGAACGATAACACGTTTCTTAATAATAGGTTCAATTCGGAAAGTATCCACTCCGTATATATCGCTAACCGATGTTGTGAAGGCAAAGTGGTCGGCAGCATCCACACGTACTTGATAAGTAGCACCCAAAGGCAGAGTGACGGAATATAGTCCGGTAGCTCCGGCCGATTGACCGGTTTTAACCACTTTCTTGGTCGCCACATCGGTGAAAGTAAGTGTAGAGGCTAAGCCTTGATTAGACTTGGCATCCAGTATGACGCACTTATAAACCGGAATCGGTTGCATCGCAATAAGAGCCGTATCGTTGCCTTGAATATGGTGGAAACGTTGGTTCTTAACCGGCATGTACCCATTGCGTTGCGCAGATATTTGGTAGTCGCCTTGTGGATAGCGTTTAGCAAAGATGGCATTGGCGTTGGTTGTTTTCTTGGTCGCTTTTTCTCCACGTTTGGTGGCACTAATCTGTACAGCCGTATTGGGCAGCGATTGACGTGTGCGAGCATCAAAGGTAAAGACGGATAGATAGCCGTTGGGCGACATTTCTTCTTTCTCTTTGTTGAGTTGGAGCAACCATGTGAACTTAACGCCCACAATGAGACTATTCAGTTTACTGCTTCCCCACTCGGAAGCCTGCCACGAAGCCGTTTGCAGATTATTAACATCCACCATCGGCACCATCGGTGCATCCGACTTAGCAATGCTCATGTTGATTAACCCATAGTCAGCGAACAAGGCTATGCGCATTCTCATAGGATACTGCCTGGCTTCGTTCTTAGCCATCCAATCATCCCCTAATAATTGGTCTAATCGCAAACCTATTTCGGCAGATAACGCCATATCAAATCCGTATGAGTTAGTACCTTTAAGGTTGATATCGGTTGATCCTGTACGATAATGGTTCGGCATACTATTCGACCAATCTTCGTATGCAACAGGGTCTCGCAAAGCAGCAGACACATTGCCTTTCTGTGTATAGCGTCCCATCACGGAATAACCAATCTTAACACCGGCTTTCCAATACCATTTATCCAACTGCATACCAGCCAAGATAGGCAAGGTCAATTGTCCTACAACCTGATTCTCTTGCATATCGGACAAGGTATAGAGTTTAGTTTGGTCATACGCATTGATATGATCAATCTGCACAGGGTTATTTAGTATTATCTTATCCAAAGAAGAGAAGATTCTGAACTCAGGGCCGACAGACAATATGAGACGTTTATAGTTGTACTCATAACCTACGCCCAGTATGCCTCCGCCTCCGCCAACGAACTTGGACGAACCGGTCCCGACATAGTTGAAGCCATTCGTCCAAGAGGTTCCTTTATTCACCAATCCTGAATAACCGGCACCGCCCCAAACATACACATTATGAATATCAAATCGGCGGGCGTTGTAATGACGAATCTCTTCGTCAGTCATGGAAGTGGTAGTACTCTTAGTTGACGACGATTTCTTCTTATTCTTTTGCGAATAAGATGTTTTATGCGACCTGTTGTTTTTCTTTTTCTGCGCAGCATTAACCGGAGCCACAACCAACAAGGCCAATAGTATGGCAGTTACTAATTTTATCTTCTTCATTTCTCGTCCTCCTTCTTAATGGGTTGTCCTAACGCATTATAATACACACCATTGATAATGATATTAAGGCGTTGGTCTATAACCACTTTTCTTGCCGGAACATTTTGTTGCTCTTCTTCGTATGGAATAGGAGTCCACGGACAAGATACGAATGTTGAATCCTGTGATGTAGTCACACGAACTGCATATTCGGCCGTTAAATCTAATCCGTTGATATCGTAATAATAGGACTGTGTTGCTCCATCTATGGCCTCATCGTTCTTGAGCCATTGGAAAGACTTGAAGGTCATGCCTCCAATCGAATCCGAGTTATACACAGATAGCACATCATTCCAACGTTGGAAAATCAGGCTGACACAAGGATAAGTCATGTGCTTAATCACCTCAAGAGAGCAGTCATAATCATTTAAGAATTGGAACTTAAACTCGCCACCATTAAAGCCGGTCAAATGGGTTGAGTCGGCAGGGTATTGCTTAAGTTTTTTGCCGTTACAATAGAGGATATACGAAGTAAATCCGGTACCATGAACGGTGAATTCACCGCTATTTTGGATATCCATTTCCACATCTTTCATTTCAATTTCCGGCACTATTTGAGGCAATACAGTAACGTAGTTCCAAGCCGTCGAATCGCATCCGTATTGGTTCTTGTAGAATCGGTGGAACTCACCGGAAGTCTTATGCATATAGGTTACCCCACCTATGGTAAGTGTATCGTCATAACAGATGATAAGCGAATCCAGTTGGGTATTATTGGTCGGATTGATATGCAAGTTCATGACCAGTACACTATCGCAGCCGGCTTGACTCTTCATTTCGATGGGATAAGAGCCTTCCTTGGCCGCATAGTACTTGCCAAACACCACATACGATCCTTCGCAGATGGTGCTATCAAACGTTATAATTGTATCTCCTATACTCGGAACGAAAATACGCACGGTGGTATCCTTCCAACATACTCCCTCAGAAATACTTGCCGTCAAAGTAACATTAAAGTATCCTCCTTCATTGGGGAAGATGCAAACAGGGTTCTTATCTGCACTTATCTGACCATTGCCAAAGTTCCATTCATACTCATCGCAAGGCTCATCATAGTGATGTTCCTCTACGCCATTGAATTTAGTTAATATATGACTAAGATTGGTGAAACGAACTTTATTTTGGCAGTCCGAAGGTTCGTATTTATACTTGTACTCAGCAATCGGGAATCGAGGACGTGCAGCAGCATATAGGTCAAAGCCGCAATCGGCATTTTCCTTATAACTCAGGTGGCAGCGATAGGTAGTGGTGTCTGAAGACTCCACAGATAATTGCCGCTCTCTCGTCACCAACGAGTCGTATTTATTATACCACGCATAGTCAAAACCATTAGGAGCAGCCACCGATAATTGTGCAGCATCACCACAACTGGTGCCGGTCACCTTAGCCGCAGCACAGCCCAATGCAAAATAAGCATAGCCAAAGTGGGCACTCCATGCACAGTCTTTGGTTGTTAAGCGAATGCGCAACACGTCGCCGGTCTTTATTCCCACTTCCTGCAAGTTCAGTCCAATAGTAGTCCACTCTTTCCATGTTACAGGCGATGATGCTCCGGGGGCTTTACCGCATACATGCCAACCATTACCTTGACGTTTAGCATCCGCCACAAAGTCTGCCACACCGCAAGTAGGACTAATCAAAGTACCGTACTCATCCAATATCTCCAACCCAAAACGCGGGTTACCACTCTCGCCATGATCAGGGTCCTCCATCACAATGGCGTATTTGAGCAGCAAGATAGCCGCGTTTTCCACATCTGCAGTGTAAAGAAATTCAATCATCTCACCCTGTGCGCCGTTGTTCCAGTTGCCTAATCGCACCGATGCTAACTCGCCATCCGGGATGGTGGGCAGTTGATTGCATGTACGAGGATCATATACATCCGGCTCCCAATTGACGGTATGACGGGAGTACTTATCGTCCGGACCGAAATCAACTGCTCCTACATTTTGATCAGGTGCTTGATAAGTACCATAACCACAGATTACATTGTCCGAATCTGTCAGATTGACATAGTTGATACAGTGTTTCTCCGGGCAGAAAATAGCAAATGAATTGTAGTAAGTATAAGCACTCGTGTCTCCTGTACATACACCACGGACACGGAAATCATATAGACCTTCATCCAGACCTTCCAAAATGGTACTTTCTTGCTTCAAACCGGTTGTTACAGCCCATTTTTTTGCCCCACGACGACGATATTCCAAACAATACTCGGTACTCGTACCTTGCCAACTAACAAACACCGTATCGCAAGTGGCAGATATATCTATCTTAGAGGGTTTGGTGCAACGGTCGGAGGTGATTTGAACATTATCTATACATGCGCCCACCGGCATCGCCAACGTGGTATCCACATTAGAGGACGACCATACAAAGAACAGACGATAAGTCATTGTTCCGTTGGAATTCATGTGAATAGAAGCATTCTTCCATAGAGTTGTACTATTGAGCGGTCCTAATGTCTTGCACCATGAAGCGACCGAATTAGGCAATACCGCACGCTGCCAATCGGCTAACATATCCACACTCACCTGCGACGCAGGAGCCACACCGGCATAAAGTGTAGCTTCATTCCCCTTACCCATACAACGCCAATCAAAAGCGATGTCATAACCACCTTTGGCGATGGTGAAATCACGATACGCATATTGTACGTTAGGATGCGAACCGAATTGAGGATCTTCTCCGTTATTAGAGATGTACAACGATTGAGTACCGCTGCTCTTCACAGCCTTACCCACCATCCATTGATCCTCACACTTGCTTGCATTAGCACCCGGATTGATTGTCCATGATGCCATCTCTGCTGCATCAGACTCCTCAAATCCCATTTGATACGGAACAACTATCTCCTGACCATAAGCAAAAGATACCCCTGCCATCATCCAGGCAGATGTAAATCCGAATAATATCTTTGTAATCTTCTTCATAATCACTTCTCCCTCGCGCACGATAGCGCCCTATGCGCTCGCGCAATCGCACGCAAATTTCGGGCAAAAATACATATTTTTTTTGACATACGCAAATTTTTGACGTTTTTTTTAAGTTTTTTCTATCCAAAGGGTATATTTTTGTGCTCTTAACCACTTTTTTTGACGGTGCTTAGAGCACTCCAAAAAAAGTGTGATGCCCACTACTAAGCCCCACATAAGCCCCACGAAAAACAAGGATTTGGGCAGGTTTAGGCGGGGGTTAAGCGGGGCTTACCTTAGCAGCATGTGGTCGCGTCGTCGGAGCAACAACCTCGCAAAGGTTGATTGCCACTCTGTTTAATCAACAGGCGAGTTGTGCTCCTCCTCTCCGAAATACCTCTTACGAGCTCTTTCGGGGGGGTAGTAGGGGCTTATTTTTTGATTTTTGCGAAGGTGGGAGTTTGAGGGACTGCGATTGATGCCCTTAGTACGTACACTTACTACCCCCTTAAGGGGTACGTAAGTAGTACTAACGGGCTCCAGTCCCATCAAAAAATCATTAATAATAGCAAATCTTAATAATAGTAAACTTTTAAGGGTCTAATGAGTGTTTAGAGGGGGTTTAGACACTGTCGACCGACCCTCGACCTCCAAAAGCACCTATAACATAGATTAAAATCTTAATAATAGTAAACTTTTGAGACTATTTCACTCTGGCGCCGGTGGCGGAAGTTTAATTTATCACACAGCGGCAGGGATACGATGAATGTTTTTGCTTGGTTGATTTGGAGGAGAGCAGATAGTAAAAGCGCACTCCCACACTTAGATAGTTCACCTTATTGGTATAGGTATCCGTCAAATAATTGACTTTAATATCAGGAACGGGATATTCCTTATTGAGAATAGGTGCCACATCAATGAGGCGATGCCCGGCAGGGGTGTTTGAATAGTTATTCCACACACTATAATCAACATAAGCAACCAGACCAATATAAGCCGCATTGGACAGGGACCATTCATACCCTATTTCTCCTGCCAAAAGAACAGATAATTTAGGCATGTTACCGGTGCCGGACTGGTGGTCCTTGAAGCCCGGTAATCGTCCTGTAGCCAAATAATCTATTGTTGGTACATCAAAATCGGGATAATACACATTGATATGGGCATTAGTCACGTCTAATTGTCTATTTTGGGTGAGTAAGTACATCATTTTAGCACCCACATTTAGCACCACTCCGTGTGTTTTAAGTGACAGCATGACCGGCACCATTAATTGCCATTGTTTTTGCCATTGTTTATAGGTATCGGCGGTGATAGTATAATCCAAATTTTCCGGATAATAGTCCTGATTGGTGTATTGTTCGGTGTAGTTGGTTAATTGATGGGAAGCCGATGCAAAACCGATGGCGAGGCCTATTTTAGCACCTAATTCTGTGTTAGATG
>JAGHRV010000042.1 GCA_018066175.1 Candidatus Colicola equi
TTGAACTTGCATTTTTTAGGCCGGATGTACCATCCCCCATTAAATGTCTAAACCCACGATTATGAGCAAGCCCATATCGTAGTTTCATCCATTTTATGAATAGATAATCTATCATTTTGCCTAAAAAAAGCAAATATATTTGCATATATCCAAAAAAAATTATAACTTTGCGCGGTTTTTTGAAATTATATATGAAAATAGCAATTATCGGTTACGGCAAGATGGGTCACATGGTGGAGCAGATAGCGATTGCCCGAGGCCATCAAATCGTTTGTCGCATAGATCAGGACTTGGAAGGTTTTGATAGTGAGGCGTTTGCATCAGCAGACGTGGCTATTGAGTTCAGCACCCCTGCCAGTGCCAAGGATAATATTTTACGCGCGTGGGAGCATAACGTGCCCGTCGTGTGTGGGACAACAGGATGGGACGTAGAGGAGTTGAGAGGTAAGAGGGAAGAGTTAAGAGAGAAGACCGGACGGGAGTGGCTGATATGGAAGAGTAATTTTTCGATTGGGGTGAATGTGTTCTTTGAGCTCAATAAACAATTAGCCGCCCTTTTGGCAGCCTACACCCAATACACACCTTCCATCACCGAAGTGCACCATATTCATAAATTAGATAAACCCAGCGGCACAGCGGTTACCCTCAGAGAGGGATTGACGATGCACAATGCACAATGCACGATGCACGAGGTGCCGATTGAGTCGATTCGTGAAGGAGAGGTGGCAGGAATACATACCGTAGTATGGGATAGTCCGGAAGATACTATTACTATTCAGCATAACGCCAAGGGCCGACAAGGCTTTGCTTTGGGAGCGGTGATGGCGGCGGAAGAGATGGCAGGGGAGAGACCCCCTCAGTCCCCCTTCAAAGGGGGAAGATAGGTAGTAGGTAGTAGAGAAATAGATAATATGAAAAGTTTTCAGGAAAGAATAGCAGAAGTGACCCGGAAGGGATGGATTGCTGCGAGTTGTTGGGGGCTGGTTTATATAGCCTTTGTAGTATGGGTAGCCTGGGGCGACTGGGCATCCTTGGGATGGTTGGCATTATTGCCTGTCATAGTAGATGCTTTCACCACTAAGTTCATCAACTGGAGTTGGTGGCGCAAGTATAAAGACACGAAGCCGGTGCTCTTTACTATTTGCTCATGGATAGATGCTATTGTGTTTGCATTAGTGGCGGTGTATTTCATCAACGTGTATATATTCCAAAACTACCAGATTCCTTCATCCAGTTTAGAGAAGAGTTTGCGCGTAGGTGATTTCCTGTTTGTGAGCAAGATGAGTTACGGAGCGCGTGTGCCCAACACGCCGCTTAGCATGCCTCTTGTGCAACATACTTTCCCTGCGTGGTTAGGTGGCGGCAAAAGTTTCATTGAACATCCGCAATGGGAATACAAGCGTCTCAAGGGTTGGGACAGTCCTAAGAAAGGCGACATCATCGTGTTTAATTTCCCCACAGGAGATACCGTTTGTACGCTGATGCAGAACCCGGATTATTACACGCTGTGTTATTACTACGGCAAGGATAATGTGACTCGTCGCAAGCGTGTCTTTGGGGACATCGTGTATCGTCCCGTGGATAGACGTGAGAACTACGTTAAACGCTGCGTGGGCGAACCCGGAGATAGTTTGCAGATTATAGATGGCATCGTCTATACGAACGGTGTAGCCGAGAAGGATTACGAGGGACGGCAGCATAATTACTATGTTGTTACGGACGGACATTTGCTGTCTAATTCGTACCTGACTAAGTTAGGCATCAACCAGGACGACCGAGAGATGGTGCGTTCGGGTGTGTATCTGCTCCCGCTCACTCAAGCCATGATAACGGAGTTGCGCAAGAATAGTCATGTTCAGATGATTCAGCGTCAACCGGAATCGGAAGGTGGAGAGGTGTATCCCTTAGGGCATAATAACTGGACCCGTGATAACTACGGACCTATTTATATCCCTAAGAAGGGAGACAAGGTGATGATTACCGAAGATAATTACCGGTTATACCAACGCATCGCTAATGCCTATGAGCATCAGCCGATGCAGATTGGGCAGGAGTATGAATTCCGCATGAACTACTATTGGGGCATGGGTGATAACCGCCATAAGTCGGCGGACAGTCGCTATTGGGGCTTCATTCCTGAGGATCATATCGTGGGACGACCCATTTTTATTTGGTTGAGTATAGAAAAAGATAATCCATGGTTCAGGGGTCATATCCGCTGGAATCGTATAGGTAAGAAAGCGTGGGAGTAGTGCCAACAACATATTTAGGTCCGCTTAGTTGGTTCGCCCAATTGCCTGCCCTCATCGAGGTGAATGAGACATTTGAGAAACAGACCTTCCGCAATCGATGTCTGATTCGTTCCTGTTCCACGAAGGACCTGATACGACTGACGGTGCCGGTGCGCAAAGTCGAGACTAAGCAGTTCACGAGGGACATTGAGATCAGTTACCAGCAGCATTGGCAGCACCAGCATTGGATGGCTATTCGGTCGGCATACGAACATACACCTTATTTCCTCTATTACGAGAACTACCTGAGGCCTTTCTATGAGAAAGAGATTAAGTTCCTAATTGACCTCAACGCAGGACTGACGGAAACGATATGGCACTTATTGCAGAATGAACGCCCTATTAATGGTGTCCCCTTTAGGGGAAACCTCACGGAAGGGGCTTATACGACCGATTGGAGCGGACAAGTATGGACCGACCGCCATCCATGGCAAAACGAAGTAAGTATATTAGAGACCTTATTTGAGAAAGGTCCGGAGACATTGAGATATGCAGATTGATTGGAAAAATTTATCATTCGGTTATAACGAGACGGACTATATCGTTCGTGCCTCGTATCACGGTCGCCGTTTAGCAGACGGCACTTTAGAGGGCACATGGAGCGAACCTGTTGCAACACGCAATAAGATACTGCCCATACACGCTTGTGCTACTGCCCTGCAATATGGTCAGGAGGCCTTTGAGGGACTGAAGGTCTTTCGGGGCATAGATAATAAGATTCGTGTGTTCCGTTGGCAGGCTAATGCTCGGCGCATGCAGCAATCCGCTATTGGACTATATATGGCACCGGTGCCGACTGAGTTATTCGGCAAGGCCGTTGAGATGGCGGTGCGCAAGAATAAACGCTTTATTCCGCCATACGAAACCGGAGCCACTTTGTACCTGCGTCCGTTATTAGTCGGCACCACTCCTAAGTTAGGTGTCGGTCCGGGTAGGGACTTTGAGTTTGTCATCATCCCTTCACCTGTCGGTCCCTACTACAAGACCGAAGGCGATGCTATTCCCTGCCAGACGTTCATCGTCAATCGTCACGTGGACCGCGCCGCAGCATTCGGTACAGGTCAATATAAAGTGGGCGGCAACTACGCGGCATCGTTTAGAGGCACCGAGACTGCACATCAGCAAGGATACGACTGTTTGTTCTTAGATAGTCGGCAACATAAGTACATAGATGAGTGTTCGGCCGCTAATTTCATTGGCATCAAGTACGGCGAACAAACTCAATACATCACCCCTCGCAGCACGGCTATCTTGCCCAGCATCACGAACGACAGCCTGATGACTTTGGCTAAGGAACAGGGACTCAAAGTGGTGAGACGACATATTCGTTTGGAGGAACTCAGCGAGATGGACGAAGCCGCAGCCTGTGGTACGGCCTGCGTCATATCACCTATCGACAGGGTTATTGACCCCGATAAGAACAGGATTTATACCCTACCCCAGGCTCCGGGAACGGTGCTGATGGAACTAAGACGCACCCTGCAAGATATACAATATGGACGCATTGAGGATAAGCATCGGTGGTGTTCTATCGTCGATTGACAATAAGCAATAAACAATAAATAAATTAATTCGTATGTTTGACAATCAACCTAAAGGGCTATATGCTCTTGCACTCGCCAACACAGGCGAACGATTTGGCTACTACACGATGTTAGCCGTTTTTGCACTTTTCTTACGTGCTAATTTTGGATTGGCCCCTGCCACCGCCGGATATATCTATGCCGGATTCCTGGGCTTTGTGTATTTCTTGCCACTTGTAGGTGGTATATTAGCCGACAAGATTGGTTACGGCAAATGTGTGACGATTGGTATTATCGTCATGTTCCTCGGTTATGTGCTTTTGGCCATTCCATTGGGAGGTATTGATAATGGCAGTGTGGCTCTGCCTATGACTGCTATGTTTGCAGCCTTGGTGCTGATTAGTTTCGGTACCGGTTTATTCAAGGGTAACCTGCAAGTGATGGTAGGAAACCTCTACGACGATCCCAAGTACGCTGACCGTCGTGACTCGGCTTTCTCGCTGTTCTACATGGCCATCAACATCGGTGCTATGTTCGCTCCAACCGCAGCCGTTAAGATTATGGCTTGGGCGCAGGAGAGTCTGGGATACAGCGTGAACGATAGTTATCATTTTGCTTTCATGGTGGCTTGTGCATCGTTGATTCTCAGTATAGCCATTTATTACGCTTGCCGTCCTTGGTTCAAGCACGTTGAGTACACTGCTAAGCAGCAAGCCGCTTCCGGACAGAAAGTAGAGGAACTGACACCAGAGCAGACCAAGAAACGTGTTGTGGCTTTGTGCCTCGTGTTTGCCGTTGTCATCTTCTTCTGGATGGCCTTCCATCAGAATGGTCTGACCCTCACTTACTTTGCTAACGAGTTCGTTAACCCTGTTTGCACCGGTGTACAGACGATGGCTTTTGATATTATTAACCTGGTGATGGTAGTGTTTGTTATATATGGTTTATTCGGATTATTCCAAAGCAAGAACGTGCGTGGCAAAGTGATATCCGCCATTGCTATTGCTGCTCCGATTGCTGTATTGGCTTATAAGTACCTGCATATCAGTGCCGAAGGCATCACACTGGCTGCTCCTATCTTCCAGCAGTTCAACCCCTTCTATGTAGTAGCACTCACTCCTGTCAGCATGGCTATCTTTGGAGCATTAGCCGCTAAAGGCAAAGAACCTTCGGCTCCGCGCAAGATTGCTTATGGTATGTTAGTGGCTGCTGCTGCGTATGTACTGATGGCTGTTTGCTGCAAGGGACTGCTCACACCCAGTGCACAGGAGTTGGCACGTGTAACCGGTGAAGCCACCTTTGTGAATGCAAATGTGCTCATTGTTACCTACCTGATTCTGACCTTCGGTGAACTGCTGCTCAGTCCGATGGGTATATCGTTCGTAAGTAAAGTCGCTCCTCCGCAATACAAAGGTATGATGATGGGATTATGGTTCGTGGCTACTGCTTTAGGAAACATATTAGTTGCCGTTGGTGGTATACTCTGGGAAAACATGCCATTATGGAGCGTTTGGACTGTCTTTGTAGGAATATGTCTGCTCGCTGCCATCTTTATGTTCTCAATGATGAAAAAACTTGAAGACGCAACCAAATAATATGAAAGAACAACTAATTAACATCGCTGAATATATTGAGTCCTTGGAGCAGCGCATCGATGCACTGGAAAAGGCCAATATCGCTTTGCAGGAAGTGATTAACAACCTGCAAGAACAGATAGACAATCTGAACGTTGAGCCGGAAATTCCGGAAGAACCGGAAGTAGAACCGGAAATGCCGGAAGAACCAATAATGCCGGTAGAGCCGGAAATACCGGAAGAACCGGAAGTAGAGCCGGAAACTTCGGAGATACCGGAGACCCCGGAAATCCCGGAACAACCGGAAGAACCGGCTAAGCCCGAACCGAAGCCACAACCCGAACCGGTTGTAGGACAGGCTGTGGCAGATATACGTAAAGCCATCTCGTTAGGAGACCGATTCCTGTTCCAACGGGAGTTATTTGCCGGGAAGGGTGAACAGATGCAACAAGTGCTGGATGATATCAACAGCCTGAGTTCCTTGGACGAGGCTATCTCGTATATCGGTCAATTCGGTTGGAACACCGACAGCACCACCTACGAGTTATTCATTAACGTGCTCAAACGTCGTTTTAACCACTAACCCACTATGCTCTACGTCGTTCCTACACCGGTTGGTAATATGGAGGACATCACCCTCCGAGCCCTGCGTATCCTTAAGGAAGTGTCGCTCATCTTGGCCGAAGATACCCGTACGTCGTCTGTGCTGCTCAAGCACTTTGACATCCATACTCCGTTACGGTCGCATCATAAATTCAATGAGCATGAGACATCCGATGCGATGGCGCAGTTGGCTCTTAGTCAGGATATAGCACTTATATCCGATGCAGGAACACCGGGTATTTCCGATCCGGGTTTTATGCTGGTCAGAGCCTGCGTAGAGAAAGGTGTGGAGGTGCAATGTCTGCCCGGAGCCACTGCCTTTGTGCCGGCATTGGTGGATAGTGGACTGCCTAATGATAGGTTTTTCTTTGAAGGCTTCCTACCGCAGAAAAAAGGTCGTCAGACACGATTGCACCAACTATCACAACTGGATCATACGTTCATCATCTATGAATCGCCCTTCCGTCTGCAAAAAACCTTAGAGCAGTTAGCCGAAGTGGCCGGTAAGGAGCGTCGGGCATCCGTGAGTCGCGAGATCAGTAAGGTGCATGAAGATACGCAACGTGGCACGTTAGAGGAACTCATAGAGCACTTCAAGCAACAACCGGCCAAAGGAGAAATAGTTATTATCGTAGAAGGAAAAAATGAGTAGTTTAAGTAATATGAAGATCCTGGCGAAAGAAACCGCCATCTATGGTCTTTCGTCTATTATCGGCAAGTTCCTCAATTACTTGCTGGTGCCACTCTACACATACGTGCTGGCCAATACCGCCGACTATGGTATCGTCACTAACCTGTATGCATGGACTGCGCTGCTGCTGGTTATTCTCACCTATGGCATGGAAACCGGATTCTTCCGATTCGCTAATAAAGAGGGGTACGAAGCATCATCGGTGTATAAGACCACGTTCCTCACCGTACTATCCACCTCGGCTATCTTTGCCACAGTATGCTGTGTCTTGCGTCAACCTATCTCCAGCGGATTAGGATATGTCGGACATGAGTCCTTCATCGCCATGATGGCCATCACAGTAGCCATGGATGCTTTTGCATGCGTGCCCTTTGCGTACTTGCGCTACCAAAAGAGGCCTCTGCTATTCGCGGCACTTAAACTGCTGTTTGTGGTGCTGAACATAGCCTTCAACCTGCTCTTCCTCATTGTACTCAAATACAACGATGTGTATTACGTCTTCTTGTCGAATATATTAGCCACGGCTATTCAGACGCTTATCCTCATTCCCTTCACCCTGCCTAAAGGTGGACGGTACTCCTTCTCGCTCCTGGGCGAATTACTGCGGTACTCCTTGCCGCTGCTGGTGCTGGGTGTGGCAGGAATCATGAATCAGACTCTGGACCGTATTATCTTTCCTTATCTCTATTCCGGGGACGACGCGCAGGCGCAGTTGGGTATATACGGAGCGTGCTTCAAGGTAGCCATGGTGATGATGATGTTCACTCAAGCCTTCCGCTATGCATACGAACCATTCGTCTTTGCCAAGCATAAGGACCGCCAGTCCGTGGAAGCGTATGCCGACGCCATGAAATACTACATTATCTTCTCCTACCTCATTCTATTGGGTGTCGTGGTGTATCTGGATATATTCAAGTACATCATTGGCCCTGATTATTGGGTGGGACTAAAAATAGTGCCGGTCGTACTATGGACGTATGTATTCCAAGGTGTGTACTTCAACTTATCGTTCTGGTATAAACTGACGGACGAAACGAAATGGGGTGCTTACTTCTCCTCAATCGGTTTAGTGATTACACTGGTGCTGCAGATAGTCTTTGTGCCTCGTATCGGTTATTGGGCTTCATGCGGCAGTAGCCTCGTATGTTACTTCGTCATCATGCTGCTCAGTTACTTAGTGGGACGCAAGCACCTGAATGTACCATACGACCTTAAACGTATTGCTCTCTACACCATCCTCATTGCTGTCATCTTGGGCATCTTCTACCTGATACCCTATCCCGCTCAGCATCAAATGACCTACCGAATGACGTTCGGCACAGTACTCATACTAATCTATCTATTCGTCTTCTATAAATGGGACCTCAAAAACCTACTGCGTAAGTAAGAAACAAAAAATAATAATCAATAAAAGACCTTATGTTTTCAGGAATTGTAGAACAAATGGCACAGGTGGTTCGAATCGAACAGGACCAAACTAACAAGCATTTTACCTTGCGTAACCCTTATCCTGCCACGATGGGTATAGACCAATCCATTGCCCATAATGGTGTATGTCTGACGGTTGTTAAGACTGAAGGCGACCTCTATACCGTCACGGCTATGCAAGAGACCCTGCGGCTCACCAACCTCGACTTAATCAAAGAGGGCGATTGGGTGAACCTCGAACGAGCTATGTCGGTGGATAAGTTGCTAGATGGACATATCGTGCAGGGGCACGTTGACTGCCGCGCTACATGCGTGGAGGTCAAAGAGACGGAAGGCAGTTGGTACTATCGCTTCTGCTATGACAGCACACAAGAAATGATTCGACGCGGATACTTCTGCGTAGATAAGGGTTCAGTCACCATCAACGGCGTGAGTCTCACGGTGTGCGAACCCGAAGTAATCGATGATAAAGGGTATGTATCGGTTTGCATCATACCTTATACACATCAAGTCACTAATTTTCAATATATCCAAGTCGGCACCGTCGTGAATATCGAATTTGATATCATCGGTAAGTACTTGGCACGAATGAATCAACTAATCAAATAAATATGGATAACTTATCATTTAATTTGGGCACATCGGTTGCTCAGTATCTCATGCAGTATGGCGTAGCTGAATTGGATTACGCCGAGTTCAAAAAAGGCGTGGACTTTGTTCTGAACGCTTCCAAAGAAGCCAAAGCAGCCGGGGAGAAATTCCTGGAAGAGAACAAGAAACGTCCTGAAGTCAAAACCACCGCTTCCGGTTTACAATACGAAGTGATTGAATCAACACTCGGTCAGAAACCTAAAGCGACCGATAAGGTTAAAGTACATTACGAAGGCACCCTCATTGACGGCACGGTTTTTGATAGTTCATATCAACGCGGCGAATCCATCACGTTCGGACTCAATCAGGTCATCAAAGGTTGGACCGAAGGACTGCAACTAATGTCAGTAGGAAGTAAATATAAACTCTATATCCCCTACGAGTTGGCTTACGGAGCACAAGGTGCCGGAGCGTCCATCCCACCTTACGCCGCTCTTATCTTCACCGTCGAACTGCTCGGAATAGAGAGTGCCTAAAGCATATCATGAATCCATAACTAAATAATAAATAACAAATAACAAATCATAAAATAACAAACAACAATGAAAAAACTATCAATCTTCGCCTTTGCCGCTCTGGCTATGATTTCATGCGGCAACACCTATAAGGCCCAACAAGTGACCTTAAACGACATGAATGACTCTGTGAACTTCACACTGGGTTTACTCAATGGTCTCCAACTCAAAGCCTACCAAATGGCTGCTGACTCATCCGACGCTGCTGTCGCTGAGTTCATTAATGCTCTCCAACGCGGATACGATGGAAAAGTGGAAGAACTGTCGCCTATCGCTGAAGTAGGTCAGAACATCGGACAATCCGTCAAAAGCTTTGAAACAACAGGGCTCGTGAACCAAAAAACATGGACTATCAACGAAAAGATCTTCTTCCAAGGACTAATCAACGGCATCTTGGGAGACACCGTCATGATGCACCCTGATGAAGCTCGTAATTTCTTCCAATCTCAATTCCAAAACATCAACGACTCCACCATAACCGGTAAACTCGTGCGTGGCAAATGCGGCAAGAAAGTGGCTACTATCGTATTAGAAACCACCCTCGACTCCATCAACTATGCTTTTGGTGTGGCTAATGGCACCGACGTGAAAGCTTACGTGCTGGCCGAAGATACCACCGGTGACGGATTCAATGAATTCGTGAAAGCCGTCAATGCCGGACTCAAGAAAAAATGCATCAATCCACAAAATATCGCAATGGGCGAACAAATCGGCAAAACAATCAAGGAACAAGAAGCCAATGGATTAGTAGGTGTAGAACAATTAGTTACCGACTTTGAACTCATCAAACAAGGGTTCATCAACGGTCTGTACCAGGACGAAAGTCAATTCACTCAACAAGAGGCCGCTGACTATATCCAAAACGCTATCGCTAGTCTCAAATATGGCCAAACCAAACAGGAAGGCGAAGAGTTCCTGGCTGCTAACGCTACCAAAGATGGCGTCATCGTTACCGAATCCGGACTACAATACGAAGTGATTAAGATGGGTAAAGGTCCTAAACCTTCTGCCACTGACCGCGTGCGCGTGCACTATCACGGCACACTCATCGATGGAACTGTCTTTGATAGCTCCGTAGAACGCGGCGAACCCATCACGTTCGGACTTAACCAAGTCATCGCAGGATGGACCGAAGGTGTACAACTCATGCCTGTAGGCAGTAAATTCCGCTTCTATATACCTCAGGAACTCGGATACGGCGCTCGCGAAGCAGGATCTATTCCTCCCTACTCCACACTCATCTTCGAGGTTGAACTGCTTGGTATAGAGAAATAAATTCCTAGTTCCCTAGTTTCCTAGTTAACTAGTCAATCCCTATGGGCGAAATTGCTAAACAAAGTATCAAAGGCACGATGGTCACGTACTTAGGAGTGGCTATCGGATTTGTCACAACATTCTTCGTACTAACCCGTTTCCTCACTTCCGAGGAAATAGGGTTGGCACGAGTGCTCATTGATGCCGCTACTCTATTCGTAGGTTTAGCGCAATTAGGTACATCCTCCTCCGCCTTCCGCTACTTCCCCTATATGGAACGTAGTCACGGAGCTTTTTTCTGGACGACACTCGTTCCGCTCATCGGTTTTGTGCTCTTTGGGGCTTTGTACTGCATCCTATACGAACCCCTCTCGCAGTTCTTTGGCGATAAATCGCCTCTCTTCATATCGTACTATTACCTGGTACTGCCTATCTCGTTCTTCTTGCTCTACCAAACTATCTTCGAGACCAACGCCAACGTCCTTTCGCATATCGTCGTACCTCGCTTTGTGCGCGAAATAGTAGTGCGACTATCCATGCTCATTGCATACTTACTATATGCCTTCCATATCATATCATTAGACGGCATGGTATGGGCTATTTGTGGCACCTATGCCATTGCTGCACTCATCAATATAATCTACCTCATCGTCATCACTCCTCGCCCGCTCAGCGATCTATTCTGCCCTGACTTCTCCTTCCTGCATAACCATCGAGAGGTAGTTAGGTCATACATCCTCTATACCCTCTTCCTCATCGTTACGGCCATTACTTCTGTTTTGGCACCTACGCTGTCGTCTTTCTTCATCACCGCTCAGATGGGACTCAGTTACACCGGTATATTTGCCATTGCTACCTACATCGCTGTGATGGTTTCTATACCTTACCGGTCCGTCACTGCCATCACCCAACCGGAGATGGCCACCGCTATCAAAGAGAATGACACACCTACTATCCAGCGGTTACTCAACCAAGCCTCCACCAACCTCATGCTAATCGGTGGATTCATCCTGCTGGCTATATGGATTAACATAGACCTTATCTTCCTCATCCTGCCTAATGGCGCCACCTATGCTGTAGCACGACAAGTAGTGCTCCTATTAGGGTTAGGTCAGTTATTAGTGGCATCGTTTAATATCTTCCTGCCTACCCTCTCCTACTCCAAATTCTACGCCCTATCCTTACTGAACTCACTTGTATTAACTATCGCTGCACTGCTGCTCAATAACGCCCTTATTCCTGTTTATGGCATGGAAGGAGCTGCAGCAGCTACACTGCTATCCGACCTTATCTATTATGCTCTGGTAGTAACAGTGGTTAGTATGGTCACTCATACCCGCCCCTTCTGCCGACAACACCTGTATATCATCCTATTGATTATCCTTATCTTCGCCCTCAACTACATCCTATCCTACGCTTTTGCTTCATGGTCAACCGCCATCAGCGCTATCGTTCGCAGCGTCATCCTGCTGGGCGGAGGACTATATATCGTTCATATCACTCACCTATCTCCTGAATTGTATGCGTTACTTCGTCAACTTCATATATAATGGCACCTCCTTCCATGGTTCGCAAACGCAACCGAATGGCATCACGGTGCAGCAGGTGATGGAAGAGACTTTCTCTACCATCCTGCGGCAGCCTATTGCTCTCACGCTGGCGGGACGCACCGATGCCGGAGTACATGCCTTATCGATGGTGGCACATTGGGATATGAACGAACCGTTGTCAATTGAATTAACTAGCCTCGTGACTCGACTCAATTCGCTGCTGCCCGACACCATCGCTATACGTGCTATCTATCCTGTAAGCGACGACGCGCATGCGAGGTTCACAGCTGTCTCACGCACCTACGAATACCGCGTTGTGGAGTATAAATCGCCCTTTGACCTGAATCAATCTACCTATGTCGCTCCCGGACTCGATTATACGCTGATGAATGAAGCAGCCACTCACTTGCTCGGACGACACGACTTCGCTGCGTTCTGCAAAGTGCATACCGATGTCAAAACAACCTTCTGCAACGTCACTCAGGCTGAATGGACCGTTCTCGGAGATGGACATGCTGTGTTTACTATCACCGCCGATCGATTCCTGCGTAATATGGTACGAGCCGTCGTAGGTACACTATTCGAAGTGGGACGACATAAAATAACCATCCAACAATGGGATGCCATCATCGCCTCCCTTAACCGATGCCAAGCCGGACAATCCGCACCACCACAAGGACTGTTCCTAACCCAAATCACCTATCCCGATACTATTCTGTTATGAAACGCTTTCTTATCATATTAGCTGTCCTACTGATGCTGATTGGATTAACCATCGGCGGAGCGTGGTATGCCATCCGTTCGGAACGGGTGCAGGGATGGTTAGTGAACTATGCTACGGAGCGACTTAGTGAACGATTAAACGCCGATGTTAGTATCGACCATCTGTATTGGGACCTGCCATCTCACCTCACAGTAACCGGACTATATGTCAGTGATGATCAACGAGATACACTGCTTTATGTGCCATCCCTGCGAGCACAATGGGATGTGTTGGCGATGCGTAATGGTATCCTTGCCTTCCCATCAATCTCCCTTACACAACCGTATATACGGTTTGTTCAGGATAGTGCATCCACCAATGCGGACTTCTTACGCACCCTATTCACGGGTAATGCGCAACCAATGCCGTATGTTGTAGATCTTCAGGATATAGCTATCCACCAAGCATATATTCATTATATCCATCGTCCGTCCGATCGTGATATAATGGTGAAGGGACTCACTACCGAATGGAGCCTGATGATGGATCCCAAGGCTTCGGAACCCATTGCTAAAGTGCATCACGTCACCATCAAAGCCTCCACCTCTGGAGTAGATGGGTTTATCCAAACACAACTGCATGGATCGTTAGACTCTATCTACGCCGACCAAATCCAACTCGTCTATCGCAACCAAAATATCTTCCGCGGACATGTTCAAGTCATACATCCTACCCATCAGGATAGCCTATATGCCCATATCACCTGCGATGATTTATCCACTAATGCCGTCACGGCCTATGGACTGGTATCGGATATTCTGCGTCGACCTATGACACCACCCGATGCACTGCGGAAATTGGGACAACTGCATTACCAGGGACAGATTACTTTCCATAACCGCCACCTGTCTATGCTGGGAGCCTTACGCACTGCCCTCGGCACTATCCAAACTGATATGAAAGTGGATATGCCCATCGATACCACACTTATCGACACCACGCTAAACGCTAAACGCTCAACTCTCAACTATGCTCTTCGGGCGTCCTCCCGTTCGCTGCGCTTATCGCGGTTCGTGGAAAACATGCAGTTGCCGCCACTTCGTGCATCGGTTACGGCGGAAGGCACCTACGATGCTGAACGTCCGTTGCAACTCGATTATACGGCAGCGGTTAGTGCACAATCGCCTCAGTTAGACTGCGACATCGTGGCGCAAGGCTCTGTGGCCGATTCGGTTACTTTGGACATGTCGGTAGCGTTGCCGGCACTTGTTAGTGACCGACTATTCCATACCGACTCCGTGAAACGACTGTCGGTGAGCACCAACATGACGGCGCATTGGCAGGCTCCGGTGGATAGTAATATCATCAAACATGCGATTGGCTTTGTGCATATCGACACCGTGACCTTGAATGGACACCATCATCAACTCGTCATTCCCTATGCCGACATAACGGCTTCGTACGACTCGTTGCATCTGCTCACTTTTGAATCGCCTGTCCTAAATGCCGACATAACCGGCACAATGCCTTGGAGTATGGTGCCGGGCACTATGCTCAGATATGCTCATCAGGTACTGCCATCCTTGGTGCCCGCCTCCACGATGGCATCGAATGACCGGCACCTGCAACTGCATGCCGAGTGCAATTCGCTCACCGAACTCATGAGGGTCTTCACTTCATCCCCAATGGTCATCCCGGATACACTTGTACTGGATGGATATATCAATGATGCAGATAGTGCGTACTTACTAACGGCACATCTGCCCGTTATACATGCCGGTAACTTCAGTTACGACAGCATAGCACTGTCAGTCACCAATGCTACGCCTAACCACGCCTTTGCGCTGCATGCGCAGACTAATCAACGGATATGGGAGCATGACTCTACACGATTGCAGATAGATAGTCTGACTTATATGGTAGATATCACGGCGCTGCATGATACGATGCAGTTAGCGTTCCTATTCACACCTTCCGACTCTCTGGACTTGAATCCCGATATCGCCTGCCAGGCAGCCTTTACGCGAGATCCGGATAACCACCTCAATGTGCACGCGCAGGTGTTGCCTACACGATTTGATTTAGGTGTTAAGGAATGGTTTATGGATGAATCGGAACTCACCTATACGGCAGAGGATACGACATGGCTCATCAATCACATGCACCTTTATACTACTGACCAATCCATTGCCGTTCATGGTGCTATATCCAATGACCCTGCCGACACCATTAAGATTGATTTGCAGGATATCCAATTAGGTTATTTCCTGTCGGCTACGGCAGTCCTCAATGCCGTGGATATCCAGGGAGCCGTATCGGGATGGGTGCATCTGTTCCGTAAGGCGGACCGCACTCAGTTCGAGGCATCTGTATCCATGCCACATGGTTATATCAATGGTGCGGACTTAGGACGCGTATCGGCTACTGCTACCCTGGATTCAATTACCAACCATATTATGATTGATGGTATTGCCCAACGCGACTCTATGCCGGTGGCTAAGGTGCAAGGCCATGTCGAGAGTAATCCTGTCTATTGGGAACTGTATATAGATGCCAACGGAGCCCCCTTGTCCCTTATCAATCATTGGACCAATGGCATCATCAATGATATTGATGGTCAGGGATATGGCATGATTCATATCTTTGGTCGGAAACTGCATACGTCGGTTACGGCGCGTCTCTTGGCTAAGGATGCACGTATCACTGTGCCCTTCACGGGCTGCACCTATTCGTTCACGGATACGATTGTATTGGATACCACGGCTATTCATTTCCACGATATCCGCCTGTACGATAAGGATGGACATACGGCTATCTTAGATGGTGCCGTCACCCATGATGAGTTCCAAGATATCCGTTTTGACCTGAATGTACGCTGCCGTAACTTACTCGGTTTTGATATGCCATCGTCGGAGGATCAGATGTACTACGGTAAGGCGTATGCGTCAGGTAAAGTGCATATCTACGGCGGTCAGGAAGTGAATGTGGATGTAGATGCGATGGCGGTAGAAGGAACGGATTTCTATCTCACTACGGCTGCTGCATCGTCGGCCACTAATTCGGACTTTATCATCTTCCGTTCGGCTAACCAACCCGTAGTGACGGATACCGTTGCACAACTCACTGCCCCTGCTTTCCTTGAACCTTCCACTCCTGTACATTTGCGATTTAATATTGATCTCACTCCGCTGGCTCGAGTGCATCTAGTGATGAATCCTCATAATGGAGACGGTTTAGTAGGTCGTGGCGAAGGATCGATTGCGCTCACTATGCATACGAATACCGGTGATATCCAGTTATTAGGTTCGGTGGCATTGCAGTCGGGTGAATTCACCTACTCCATCGCTAATATCGTGCGCCGTGCGTTCGCCATTGCTGAAGGCTCAACCGTCACCTGGTCGGGCGATCCGCTTAATCCTGAACTCAATGTAACAGCTCGTTATCGATGCACGGCCTCGCTCAAGGACCTCTTTGGCGCCGATGCCACTACCATTACCTCACGCTCATCTATCCCGGTGGATTGCGTAATTAAGATGCAAGATGACTTTGAAGACCCTACCTTCTCGTTCGGCATTGAGTTCCCGCAAACTGAGGAGTCCGTTTCTGCGCAAATCTACGCTGTGATTAATACGGAGTCGATGTTGATGCGTCAGGTAATCTACCTGCTGGCATTCAACCGCTTCTTCACTCCCGAATATATCCGCACGGCAACCTCCGGAGGTGGCAGCGGGGAAGCATATAGTCTCTTGTCCTCTACCGTGACGGGGCAGATTAACTCATGGCTCAGTAAACTCACCGATGTCGTATCGTTTGGTTTTAATATGCGTACGGATAATATGCAGGCTAATTCGGCATACGAGTACGAAGCGAATATCCAACTGCAGCCTGTGGACCGATTAACCATCAATGGTAATGTCGGTTATCGATATAATGACTTGTCTAATCGTCCTTTCTTTGGAGATGCGGATATCGAGTATGAACTCACCAAGAACGGTAAACTCCGCGCGAAGGTCTATACCCATTCGGTGGATAAATACTCTATGCGCCAGGCTAATATGCAGGAAGGTGTCGGTCTTATCTTCCGCCATGACTTCAATCCGGGTGATGCTAAACGTCGACGCGCTATCCGACAACAAGTGCGCGAACAACGCCAAGCCGCCAAAGCCCCAACCAAATCCAAATCTCCAAAAAGTAAAAAGTAAACACCATGCTAATAAAATGCTACACAGCTGCCCTACAGGGCATTAATGCAGCCCTCATCACCGTTGAGGTGCACGCTACCAGCGGTTACGATTTTTCTCTAGTCGGACTACCTGACAATGCCGTCAAGGAGTCTCGCGATCGTATCTTTGCAGCTATACAAGTCAACGGACTCAATACGCCTCGTCGTGCCCTCACAATCAACATGTCTCCTGCCGATCTCAAAAAAGAAGGTGCATCTTATGACCTCCCATTAGCAGTTGGTATGTTGGCGGCCACAGAGCAAGTCAATACAAAAAAATTAGACCATTTTGTGATGGTAGGAGAGTTATCCCTTGACGGCAGTCTTCAACCTATTCACGGAGTCTTGCCAATCGCGATAATGACTAAAGAACAAGGATTTAAGGGCATTATCCTGCCCGAAGCCAATGCTCGCGAGGCTGCTGTCGTGGAGGGTATTGAAGTCTATGGTATGAATCACCTGCTTGATGTGATTCGTTTCTTAGAAGGCACGTTCATTCCTGAGCCACTGCATGTCAATGCTGCTGAAGAATTTGCTCAAGCGGCATACACTTCTGACATTGATTTCTCCGACGTTCGGGGACAAGAGAACGTGCGTCGTGCCATGGAAGTCGCTGCTGCAGGAGGGCATAATATGCTGATGGTTGGTCCTCCGGGCGCTGGTAAATCTATGATTGCCAAGCGGTTACCTACTATCCTTCCTCCGCTTACATTGGACGAGGCATTAGAGACCACTAAGATTCATTCGGTAGTAGGTTTATTGCAACGTGACCAATCGCTCATCGTCCATCGTCCGTTCCGTTCTCCTCACCATACCATTACGGATGTAGCTCTTTGCGGAGGCGGTTCAAATCCCCATCCCGGAGAGATTTCGCTTGCGCATAATGGTGTATTATTTCTGGATGAACTTCCGGAATATAAAAGAGCCACATTAGAGGTATTGCGTCAGCCTTTAGAGGACCGTCATATTACTGTTGCACGCAGTAAAACAGCCATTGATTATCCGGCATCGTTTATGCTCGTGGCAGCAATGAACCCCTGTCCTTGCGGACATTACGGTGAGAATAACCCTCTTCACCCATGTGTTTGTACTCCGGGACAAATTCATCGCTACCGCGATAAGATATCAGGACCTCTATTGGACCGTATTGATATTCAAGTACCTATTCAAGCCGTATCTTACGAGCAACTCAAATCAATGCAACCCGGAGAATCGTCTGCCTCTATTAGAGAAAGAGTTGTTAAGGCTCGACATATACAAGCAATGCGCTTTGCAGGCACGGCTATTCATTGCAATGCCCAAATGACATCCAAGCAAGTACATCAGTACTGCGCTTTAGATGCAAAATGCGACCAGCAACTAGAAAATGCTATGAAAACGTTAGGCCTCTCAGCTCGCGCGTATGATCGTATTCTAAAAGTCGCGCGCACGATTGCAGATTTGTCCGGCAGCGAATCCATCCAACTACCCCATATTATGGAAGCCATCTCATACCGTCAATTAGACCGAGAAGCGGTATTTAATTAAACGTCATCAAAGTACAAATAAAAATGGCAACTTCGGGTAGAAATTGCCATTTTAGTTTACGTTTGCGTTTGCGATTTGTCTCATTTCTGGCATGATTTTGAGTCGAAAGTCGGTTGACTGTCATTCAATGGGCGCTATATCATCGATACTCTTGGGACGCTCGGCTAATGTCGATAGAATGTCTGCAGTCGTTATATTTCCACGTTCATATTCTTCAAGTAGTTGCTCTACAATATGTTGCATCTTCGTTATCAATGCGTATTCCACACAGGCTAATTGACGAGGGAGGTCTGACCAGGACCCTGCAATTTGATCACAATATGTTTGAAAAAGTTGAAAGATATAACAATAGGAGTTATGTATAAATGGTAATAATAGTGGTTCGTTACACGTAGTATATAAATTTTTATACGCAGTAATCAATCTAAAATCTGCCATCAGAACACGTCGATATGCTGCATTATTCATATCATGTTGGCTACCAGCTTCATATACCGACAATATCTTATCAATATCATTAAAATATGCATTTATCTCATCGTCAGTTACATCTTCTTTCTTGTAAAAATCTGCTATTTGGCATTGAGCCATTTCTCGCCAAACAAAAGCGGCATTAGCTTCATCAGTGGGAAAACAAGTAATGACATCATAAGTGGCATATAGTTGCACCATTGAAGGAATCAGATGTTTATAATGCCGATTTATATCCTCGTTATATAATTCATTTACAAAATTTAAGTTATCCAGTATTCCGTCTTTGAATAAAGTTCGCACAGAATCTGCACTATCAAGCATCATGCGTATCGTATCGGTAGGGCAGAAAACATAATGTCTTATTTGTTCTGCATTGGGAGTGCTGGCATACGACGTTTGACTCATATCGTGTTGACTCGCTATCATTGGAGTCCACAATATAAGTACCATTGCCAATATGCTCACTTTATGATATTTGATGGAATGTAAATCTTGATTATTCATATTAATATTTATTTTACCCAATGATAAAGAATTGGTGTGTAATCTTCAGGACATAATAAGTGAAAGGTCGGGTCTTTTTCAATCTGGTACCATAAAAGAATGACCACCACTCCAATTAGTATAGCCCAAGCCATTATGCTGTAAATGTGCTTAGGGAAATGTTTTAGCGAAATAGACATAGCATAACCACTCAACCAAACAGCAGGAACAACCAATCTAATCCAATGATAATAGAGATTGGTTCCTAATCCATTCAATGGTAAGTAACCGGTACATATTACATAGATGGTGGAAATAAGCATTAGAACAATGAGAATAATGCCAATTATGGCTCCAAATAGTGCAATGGAAGAAAGGGGCTTTGGCAATACGTCTTGACCAATACGATTGCTCATCATCCATAGCCAAACAACCAATAGGACTGCATCAATGATAAGTAACCAATTAGGGATATGCATGAGAAGGTCGCTTTGCTGCCATTTAATAGAGATAACACCGATTATTAAGGTTAATAGCCAACTCCACGCAGTAATGTTGGTAACAATGAGAAATGGTTTGTCAAGAGAAGGCATATGGTTATGATGGCAGTAGAAAAGCATGCCTACAACAATCAAACACAAGATATTTAGTCCATGAATGCTTCCGCATATCACTTCGTCCAATAGTGAAAATGGCACAACATAATTAGCGCATGCTGTGCGTAGCGTTTGTAGACATAAAGTGATTAATAACACTATAGCCGTACTACGCAGGATATTTTTTGATAAAAGTTTCATCTTGCTATGAATAGGAGATTTTAACATTCTAAGTGCCAATTTAATAACCAAGTTCCATCTTCTTTTAGTATTCCTACAAGCCATGTATCACTACCCACATCGAAGCCATCTTCGTCACCATGACTTCCCTCTTTGATACAGTCTCGCAATTCAACAAATAAATTGCCCGTTTTGCTAGACTTTAACACTCCCACTCGGAAAAAGGTAATTGGCATTTTTTGGCGGCAACTTTGTTCCAGTTCCCCTACCTGACGCAAATTAAGCCATTCCGGTTGAAAAGCTACTTGAACATGTAAATTCACATGGTTAACATTTTCTTGCTCTTCTTTGCACGCAGCAATTACTATTTTGGGGACTAA
>JAGHRV010000032.1 GCA_018066175.1 Candidatus Colicola equi
ATATAATATATATAATTGGTTATTTGTAATTGGTGATTTGTGATTTCTTCTCTTTAATTACTCCGTCATTCAGCACGATTAGAAATCTAAGGGGTCTGCGCCGGTGGATGTGTCCTCTATACCTGCATTATTCGTGTAGAGGTAAATATACAAGTCATGATTATGCTCCGCTACAGATACATCAAAATCGTAAGTAATATAATCTGATTGATCATTATCACCCTGTATGTTTTGTTGACTAATCACATTAGTGTTAGTCGTACCCTTGGCCTTAATTGCTATTGTAGCACCCTGTAAAGCACATAATCCATTACCCGGATAATCCGCTATCTCTGCACAATCATTAACTTGAAGAAACGAACAAAGACCTATAACCTTACTATGGTCATCGCCATTTACCACAACTGCACGAAGAACCGGATATAAAGACTTATTGCAGATAAATATCCTATCCTTTAACGCATAATATCTCGGAATCTGGATAGTTACCAAACCATCCTTTGATGTAGTTTTCTGCTCTACAGTATCAGAACTGGTCACTACTCCATTAAATGGAATAGGCCACTCTTTCTTGTTGTTATAATTCGTTTCGCCCTTCTCTATAACAGCTGAATCACGAAGAATAATGTAATACGGAGCACAAGATACCGTTGACTCACCCGCACCTAACACAAAAACCAATCGCATCTCACCTGTCTGCAACGTAGACCTACCTGATGGCGTTCCTAACAATTCAATAAGGTTATTATAATGCATACCATAATAAACCTTGTCCAACTCCTTGGCAAGTTTATTCAACGCCATCGCCGGCAGCATCCCAACCACCAACATGATAATTACAATTACTTTTCTCATATCTCGTTATAAATCTGTTATCAAATTAGTTAACACTCTCTCGACTCCCCTCGGCCTTGTTCACTTTTTTGTGAACATCACTATTTCTTCTCTTTTATTATCCGTTATCCCCTTTATTAGAATTTGAGTGTTTCCTCCGTATAGTTATTCAACAAGAGTCCATCTTGCCAATTATATTGCGGATAGGTTGAACGCAAGAACTGCACCGCCTTATCAATCGTACTACTGCCGGAAGTGGCAAACGGTATCAGCACTTTCTCTTCCAATATATTATTCTCTACCCACGACTGAATAATACGCGGACAAATACCCCACCAAATAGGGAAGCCAACATAAATAGTATCATACGGACGGAGATCTGTACAGATACGAATGGTAGGACGCTCGGTAGAATCGGCCATCTCAATGGACGAACGTGACTGAGCATCACGCCAGTTAAGGTCTGCCTCTGTATAAGGTTCATATGCCTCAATCTCCCATAAATCAAATCCATTGACTTTAGCTATATCCTGAGCAACAGCCTTAGTGCGACCTGTAGCAGAGAAATAGGCTACTAATGTTCGGTTCTCTGCCATCATTCCAACGGCACTTGCCATAATGGCAATCATGATAAATAATACTTTTCGCATATTCTTATTCCTATTTATTTTCCTATCATTTCCCTTTGCCGCTGCAAAGGTACAAAGAATTTTGCATATATGCAAACTTTTTGAATGGAAAATTGAAAAATGAGAATGGAGAATGCCGTTCTCAAAGAAAAGACACTGTAAGACGGCGATGGGGACATCTCGTCGGAGCAACAACTTCGCAAGGGTATAGCCCCCTTTCGCTAGATACTGTTTCCCCCGTTTGTCGGGGGACACCATGCCTCTTTGAAAAACCTCTGACGAGCTTTTTCGAGGGCTGCAAGCAGCCGGAGGGAATTAACCAATTAGCCAATGGTGCCTTCGAGGGAGAGTTGGAGGAGTTTTTGGGCTTCGACGGCGAACTCCATAGGCAGTTTATCCATGACCTCCTTGGCATAGCCGTTGACGATTAGTCCGACAGCGTCCTCTAAGCCGATGCCACGTTGTTGGCAATAGAAGAGTTGGTCCTCGTTGATCTTGGACGTTGTAGCTTCATGCTCGATGGTAGCCGTAGGATTGGCTATTTGCATGTCGGGGAAGGTGTGTGCGCCACATTGGTCGCCCAATAAAAGGGAGTCGCATTGGCTGTAATTACGCACGTTTTGAGCATGTGAGACGACCTTAACCAGACCGCGATAAGAGTTCTGACTATGTCCCGCCGATATTCCTTTACTTATTATGCGCGAGCGCGTGTTGGAACCCAAATGAATCATCTTGGTGCCGGTATCCGCCTGCTGGTAGTTATTGGTGACGGCCACCGAATAGAACTCGGCGGACGAGTTATCGCCCTTAAGGATGCAAGAAGGGTATTTCCACGTAATGGCAGAGCCGGTCTCGACCTGAGTCCAACTCAGTCGGGCATTCTCGTAAGTGATGCCACGTTTGGTGACGAAATTATATATACCTCCCTTGCCATTTTTATCGCCCGGGTACCAGTTTTGGACGGTGGAGTATTTGACTTCGGCATCCTTATGCACGACTATTTCCACGATGGCGGCATGCAGTTGATTTTCGTCCCTCATAGGCGCCGTACATCCCTCCAAATAACTGAGATAGGCTCCTTCGTCCGCCACTAATAATGTGCGCTCAAACTGACCTGTATTGCCGGCATTGATGCGGAAATAAGTGGACAATTCCATGGGGCAACGAACACCCTTTGGGATATAAACAAACGAGCCGTCGGAGAAGACAGCCGAATTGAGGGCAGCATAGAAATTATCGCTATAGGGAACAACCGAACCGAGGTAATTGCGCACCAGTTCAGGGTAGTTTTGCACAGCCTCTGAGATAGAGCAGAAAATAATGCCTTGCTTGGCTAATGTTTCCCGAAAAGTCGTTTTTACGCTAACGGAATCCATGACGGCATCCACCGCCATATTGCCAGCCAAAGCAGCCCGTTCCTCCAAGGGTATGCCTAACTTATCAAAGGTCTTTTCAATCTCCGGATCAATCTGGGTAGAAGCAGGTTTATTGGCCTTGGGAGCGGCGTAGTACGAGATAGCCTGAAAATCAATATCCGGGATATCCAAATGCGCCCATTTAGGCACGGACATAGTGAGCCATTTGCGGTAGGCCTTGAGGCGGAACTCAAGCAGCCAATCCGGTTCATTCTTCTTAGCGGAAATGAGCCGAATGACGTCCTCGTTCAGTCCACGCGGGATAATATCGGTTTCCACATCGGTGGTAAAGCCGTATTTATACTCCTGCGAGGTTATGTCCTGTATTTCTTTTTGCATACAATTAGAGCCGCCATGAGGCGGCTCGTTGGAGGTCGGTAGCAGATTCGAACCGCTGTCCCCGGTTTTGCAGACCGGTCCCTAACCACTCGGGCAACCGACCAGGGCGCGTCAGCGCCTACACCTTTTTTTCAAAAGCGAGTGCAAAGGTACAACATTTTTTTGGATTATGCAAATATTTTTGCAAATTATTTGTTTTTTTCAGGATTTTCTGCTTCTTTTTGTGCCTCTCGCATGGCTTGCACTTCTTGCTGATGCAATAATTGGCGTTCCAAATCCGCCCTGCGTAGGGCTTCAGCTTCCTCCTTGGACAGAGGTTGGGTGCGCATCAATTCTAAGTAAATTAATAAGGTTGCCCAAGCGTCCGTAGAGGCGTATCGCGCCTGCTCGGGCGTAAGATGGGAATTCTCCCAATTAGTGAGTTGCTGCGTTTTACTGATTTTCTGACCAAAGCAGATGGCAAAGATTTTTTGGAGACTTAGATCTAAGATTCCATACCGTCCGCAAATAGACTGTATATCCACGCAGTTAGCCGGACGGAAATCACGTCGGCGACGCAGTCCGTTCAGGTCGTCTTTGAAGGCCAAACCTACCTTACAAATATCCTTATTGGCAAAGATATCGCATAGCGCTTGGGGCATACCTATATGGGTGAGACGGAACAGATAACACCGTTTTTGAGAAGCTATTTGCACCAAAGCAGTAGGGTAATGAACACCCCGCGTAAAACTAGGACGCGACTCGGTATCTACGCCCAACACCTTACACGAAGACAAGTAGGCAATGGCCTCGTCCACCTTATCCGGACTATCCACCACGATGACCTCACCATCAAAGCCAGCCACAGGCATTGATTGGATTAATTCTTTGTCGATTCGATGTATAAAAGTATTCGTTTTCACGTGTTTTTCTCAAAAAAACGGTGCAAAGATACAACTTTTTTTGCAAATATACAAATATATTTGCTTATTCCATTTTTTTTTTGTAACTTTGCAACCGATTATGCGCAAAGCGTTATTAACATATTTAAAAAATCCCTACTATGTAGCCCTTTGGGTATTGGGTCTTGTGGCGGTTACGGGTTTCTGTCTGCTCTTCTTCTGGCCGTATCGGCTTTACGATTGGGTTCTGACCAATAAGAGTATCCTCTTTTGGTCGGAGATTGGTGTATTGGCCCTTATGGTGATGTTATTGGTGATGCAGATATCGCATTTACAATCCGAGATAGAGAATATCCGCCGCAGCACGACGGACTCCAGCGAGAAGGCCGGGATGTATAATTTCTATGATGAACGAGGGGAATTGAAATTGTCGGTTAAGCCGGAGAATGTGTATTATATAGAGTCCGCAGATAACTACGTGCAGGTGCATTACCGCAGCGCCAATAAATTACAGATGCTACTGATTCGCAACTCGATGAAGAACATCGAATGGCGATTCAAGGACATGCACTTGGTGCGTTGCCATCGGTCGTATATCGTGAATGCCGATTTGGTGCAGGCCGTAAGGCGTATAGACGGAGAGATGGTGCTGGACTTTGAGAACACCGAGTTGCCTCTCTTGCCGGTCAGCAAGGCTTATAATGAACAGATTATGCAATTTTTTACTAATTAAATAACTAACAAACTAAAACTTTTACAACAATGAAAAAAACTATTTTATTTGCAACCGCTATGATGGTTGCCGTTTTCGCAAACGCACAACATGTAACTCCATTGGATTCGATTACTGAGTTCCAATTAGACAGTATGCGCATCACCTATGCTAATAATGCCGCAGGTTTATTGATGGAATTGCAGGCGCTGCAAGCATCCGTAGAAGCTGACGCTCAGAAACTGAAAGATGCCGAAAAGCAAGTAAAGGAAGAGACGGCCTACTCCAAGAGTTTAGCCAAGTATGCTAAAGCCGGCATTAGTGCATTAAGCAGTTTAGAGAAAAGTTACAACTCTGATATCACCGGTTTACAGAAACTGCGCGGCGTGATTGATGAAGAGTTAACCACTATCCATAAACTGACAACCATTAAGGATGATCATATTCAAAAATTAGAAGAGGATCTTAATAGCCAAACATCCCCTATCGGCGAGCGAATCAATAACCTGCAGTCTGAACTTAAGAACATTGCTCAACGTAAAGCCGGTTTGACGGAGCAACAGAACGCATTGGCTATCTACGACCAAGAGATTCAAAACAAGGCTGCATCACTGAAGACTATGCAAGCACAAGTTAAACTCAATAAAGACGCCATCAAGAACGAGCTGAAGGTAGCTAAAGTGGCTGCTAAAGTACAAAAATAAGAATCGATGAAGGTTATCAATTTATCGGAGCACAATAGTGTGCTAAACCACTATTTAAAAGAGATACGTAGCATCTCCATCCAGCAAGACAAGATGCGCTTCCGCCGCAACATAGAGCGGATTGGTGAAGTGATGGCGATTGAGGTGAGCAAGGCGTTGCCGTACACACCGGAGGATGTGCAAACACCGATGGAAGTGACGCAAGTGAATACGATTAGCGATGGTATCGTAATCGGTTCGGTTATGCGTGCAGGGCTACCGTTGCATCAAGGTTTTTTGAACATGTTCGACCATGCCGAGAACGCCTTCCTGAGCGCCTTCCGCCGCAAGAACGAACAAGGACAGTTGGAAGTTGTTTCTGAATACATGGCAGCACCGGACTTAAACGGAAAGATTCTGCTATTAGTGGATCCGATGTTGGCAACCGGTTTATCGCTGGACATTGTTCATAAGGCATTACTGAAGAACGGTACGCCTAAGGAACTACATATTTGCTGCGTGATTGCAGCGCCGGAAGGTGTGGAGAATCTAAGAAAAGCCATGCCGGAAGATAGTACTCTATGGGTGGCATGCATAGATAGAGGCATCAATGCTAATAAGTACATTGTGCCCGGTTTAGGCGATGCCGGAGACTTATGTTTTGGTAATAAGATCTAATGGACGAACTAACCTACCAAATAGCGTGGACCTGTCTATACCCCACCCGATTGCGAACTATCAAGCAATGGTTGGAGCAGTATGGCAGTGCCTCCGCGGCTTGGGAGAGATTAGACGTTGAAGGCAAGAAAGCCGCCTTAGATAGGGCCCAACAAGAGCGGGAGTGGATTGATAAGCATGATATCAGCACGTATTTCTACCAGGATGATAATTATCCTTATCGTCTAAGAGAATGCATCGATGCACCTATTTTGCTGTATGGCAAAGGTCGATTGCGCGTTAACGAGGGCAAGATGTTATCCATTGTCGGTACACGTCAAGCCAGCGAACGATGCAAGAGTTTAGTTAGGCAGTTGGTGCTAGACCTCAAAGAGATGGTGCCGGATATAACGATTATCAGCGGACTGGCTTACGGCATCGATGTGGCGGCTCATCGCGCAGCTTTAGAGGCAGGATTGCCCACTTGGATTATTCCTGCTCACGGTTTAGATCGCATCTATCCCACCCTGCATAGAGACGTAGCCGTTCAAGCATTGGAGAAGGGAGGTATCCTGACGGAATACATATCCGGGACGGAGCCCGAGAAACTGCATTTCGTTGCCCGCAACCGCATTGTAGCCGGATTGGCCGATGCCGTATTAGTGGCCGAGAGCAAGCAACGAGGCGGCAGTTTGATTACCGCCAAGATGGCAAGGGATTACAACCGCGACCTATTTGCCTTCCCCGGCCGTCCTTCGGACGATAGTATGACAGGATGTAACATGCTGATTCGGGACCAAAAAGCACAACTGATTGAGAACGCGCGGGACTTGGTGAATGCCATGCAATGGGAACCGGTCAGTCAACCGATGCAAACGAGCATCTTCACTATGCCGGAAGATATAACGGCGGAGCAGAAAAAAATATTGGAACTGCTGCAAGAATCCGAAGATGGCATCCACGTCAACCTGCTGGTGATGGAAACACAACGTCCTTACTCCGAAGTGGCAGCCGACCTGATGATGCTGGATATGATGGGCACTGTCAAGAGTCTGCCGGGGGGAGTGTATAGGATGAAAGTTTAGAGTTGAGAGTTGAAAATTGAAAGATTAAAGATATTGATATGAAAAACGATTTAGGAATTTTATTGGTAATTGCAGGTGTGTTATGCCTGTTGGTGTATGTATTAGGCGTTCAGGTAAATGCTTTACTTGTAATTAGTTTAGTATTAGAGGTAGCAGGTATATTGGCATATATCCTCCTTAATCGCAAGCAATAGTGATTATCCAATTAGAGGATATCCACTTTTATGCCTACCATGGCGTGTATGAGAACGAGCGACGAGAAGGGAATGATTTTCTCGTGACTGTTCGTTTAGACATGCCGGAGACTAAGGCCGTAAAGACAGACCAACTGACCGATACCGTCAGTTATCAGGATGTTTATGCCATTGTGGCAAACGAGATGGCTATTCCATCTCAGTTACTGGAGCATGTGGCAGGGCGTATTCGTAACAGCCTGGAGCAGGCTTATCCATACGCAACGATACACGTGCAAGTCAAAAAGAAAAACCCACCCGTAGGAGGGAATGTTGCTTGGGCAACGATAGAGATTTAGTATGGCAGATTTTAACGATTCAATCAAATATCACCTAACAGGTATGTACCAGGACTGGTTCTTGGACTATGCCTCGTATGTTATCTTAGAGCGTGCCGTTCCGGCCATTGAAGATGGTTTAAAGCCCGTTCAACGACGCATTCTGCATGCGATGAAGTGTGTGGATGACGGCAAAATGAATAAAGTGGCCAATATCGTGGGACAAACGATGCAGTACCACCCACATGGTGATGCCAGCATAGGTGATGCATTGGTGCAATTAGGTCAGAAGGACCTGCTAATCGACTGCCAAGGTAACTGGGGAAACATACTAACCGGTGATGGCGCAGCTGCTCCTCGTTATATAGAAGCTCGACTGAGTAAGTTCGCATTAGAGACTGTTTTTAATGCCAAGACGACCCATTGGATGCTGAGTTACGATGGTCGTAAGAAGGAACCTATTCATCTGCCAATCAAGTTCCCACTCTTATTAGCCCAAGGCGTAGAAGGTATTGCTGTAGGATTGAACTCCAAGATCCTGCCTCATAACTTCAACGAGTTATGCGACGCCTCCTTAGCCTACCTGCGCGGAGAGGAGTTCCAATTATTCCCGGACATGCCAACGGGCGGTGTGATTGATGTGAATAAGTACAACGACGGCGAGCGTGGCGGTGCCATTCGTATTCGCGCTAAGATACAAAAAGCCGACGATAATCGCACCCTAATCATTTCTGAAATTCCGTTCGGCACGACAACCGGCAAGGTGATTGAAACCATTCTGCGTGCCAATCAAAAAGGCAAGATCAAAGTCAAGAAAGTAGATGATTTCACCGCCGAAGAGGCACGTATCGTTGTGCAATTGGCTCCGGGCTCATCCTCCGACAAGGCTATTGATGCATTATATGCCTTTACCGATTGCGAAGTCAATATATCACCTAACTGCTGCGTTATTCAAGACAAAAAACCTATCTTCACGAATGTGAGCAACCTGCTTCGCATGAGCACCGACAATACGAAACAACTGCTTAAATGGGAATTGGAGATTGAGAAGAAAGAGTTGGAGGAGCAGTATTTCTACACCTCGTTGGAGAAAATCTTTATTGAGAATCGTATTTATAAGGAGGAAGGTTACGAGACGGCTCCGGATAAGGATAAGTTGATCGCTTTTGTAGATCAAGCCCTTACGCCATGGAAGCCTCAACTGATTCGTGAAGTCACTTCGGAAGATATAGAGAAGCTATTTGAGATTCGCATGATCCGCATCACCAAGTTCGATAGCAAGAAAGCCGACGAATTGATGAAGGACCTGGAGAAGAAGATTAAAGGATGCGTGAAGAACCTCAACCACCTGACCGAATACACGATTCAATGGTTTGAGCACCTCAAAGAGAAATACGGAGCGTTGTATCCTCGTAAAACCGAGGTAAGGAACTTTGCCAACGTGAACGTTAAGGCCGTAGTAGAGGCAAATGAAAAACTATATGTCAACTGGACCGAAGGCTTTATTGGAACAGGACTGAAAAAAGATGAGTTCCTATGCAACTGTTCGGACCTGGATGATGTGATTGTATTCCATAAGAACGGTACGTACAAAGTGGTACACGTAGCCGACAAGATCTTTGTGGGCACAGATATTATCCATATTGATATCTTCCATAAGAACGATAACCGCACAACCTATAATGCCGTTTACCGCGATGGCAAGAATGGCGTTTATTATATGAAACGCTTTAACGTAACCGGCGTGGCTAAAGATAAAGAGTACGACCTTACGCAAGGTAAGCCGGGCAGCAAAGTGGTATATTTCACTGCCAACCCGAACGGCGAAGCCGAAGTGATTAAGGTGAGCCTCAAGCCCAATCAACATCTTAAGAAGACCGAGTTGATTAAGGACCTGAGTGAGTTGGCGGTTAAGGGTCGTACCAGTCGAGGCAACTTATTAACTAAATACGATATCAAATCCGTCACCTTAAAGGCCAAAGGTCATTCTACTTTAGGAGGCCGTAGCGTATGGTTTGATCCGGATATTCTGCGCATCAACTATGATGGTCATGGTATGTACTTAGGTGATTTCGCCGAAGAAGATCGCGTATTGGTAATCATGAAGAATGGTGACTATATGCTGACTAATTTCGAGGAGACTGCGCATTTTGAGCCGGAGTGGTTGCGTATAGAGAAGTTCAATCCGAATAAGGTATGGTCACTCGTATTATGGAACGCTGAATTAGGTTATTATTACGCCAAGCGTTTCATCTTTGATGCCACCTTCAAGTCGCAAAACATGTTAGGCGAGAATGACGAGAGTCGTATTGAATGGTTAAGCGACCGCGAAGATGCCACCTTCCTCGTTCATTATCAGGATGAGAACCGTGAGGACCTGACATTGGTGATGTCGGAATTTATTGAACCCAAATCCCCCAAGGCCAAAGGCAAACGCATCACGACATTAGATATTGCGTCCATCGAAGATATTACGCCGGAAAACGATGCCTCCGGGCACGCTGAGGAAGACGTTGACGTTGCCACCGAGCACTCTGAGGAAGAGACAGAAAAAGAAACACCCATAGTGGATGTTCCTTTAACGATCACGAATGAGATTCCGGAAGATAGTCAACCGGTAGATAATCAGTTGACGTTATTCTAATTGTTGACGAACTTGTTCGCGCAGGGTCTCGTCGGATATCTGGTCGATGATATCTTGCATAAAGGCATTGATTAGCATTTTGCGTCCCGTAGCGGGGTCTATTCCACGTTGTTGCATATAGAACAGCGCCGACTCGTCTAGTTGACCGGTCGTAGCACCATGACTGGCCTTCACATCGTCCGCATATATCTCCAATTGAGGTTGGGTGCGCATCGTAGCTTGTTGGCTAAGCAGCAAGTTGCGATTGGTTTGGAAAGCACTTACTTTTTGGGCATCGGGCAAGATCTTCAATTCCCCTTGGAAGGAACCTTGGGCTTGGTCATCCAGCACAAACTTAATGATTTGTTTGCTTGTGCCGCCTCCGATGTCATGTTTCACGCGCGTGCATGTGTGCACGCAATCCTTATTAGATACGTACGCAAGCGCGTATATCTCGGTTTGACAATTAGTGCCGGCATGATGGATCTCGATGGTATGACGACTGTCGAGAACGTGTCGAGAGGGTGTCGAGTGAGGATAATCAATCACCACGATGCGCAAGACTGAATCTTCGGCCTGGGATATAGACAGGTCGAGATTAGGTTCGTTAATATAAACGAGTTCCTTATGTTCCCCTTTATTCAAACTCAGCATAACCTTTTTCTTCCAATTCAAGAGCTAATTCTTTCCCACCTGTTTTAACGATACGACCATTGGCCAGCACATGCACAAAGTCCGGAACGATATAGTCCAGCAGGCGTTGATAGTGGGTAATAACGATGGAGGCGTTATCTTTTGTTTTAAGTTTATTCACGCCATCGGCTACGATACGTAACGCATCTATATCCAATCCCGAGTCGGTCTCATCCAGGATACTCAAACAAGGTTCGAGCATAGCCATTTGGAAGATTTCGTTTTTCTTTTTCTCACCACCGGAAAAGCCTTCGTTCACGCTGCGGTTATTGAGTTTATCTGCCATCTCCAGCATTTTCTTTTTCTCGCGCATCAGACGCAAGAACTCTGTGGCAGATAAGGGCTCTTTACCTTCATACTTGCGTTTTTCATTCACAGCAGTACGCATGAAATTCACCATCGATACACCGGGTATCTCTACCGGGTACTGAAAACTAAGGAATACACCTTCGCGGGCGCGTTGCTCCGGAGTCATCTCTAATAGGTTCTTACCCTTCAGCCACACTTCCCCTTGGGTAACGGTATAGAGCGGGTTGCCGGTAAGGACGGCACTAAGGGTAGATTTACCGGCACCATTAGGTCCCATAATAGCATGTACTTCTCCCGGACGAATCGTGAGATTAACGCCACGCAAGATCTCCTTATCTTGGATGGAAGCATGCAAATCTTTTATAACAATCAATTCAGACATGATAACACAGTTTCGCCCACGGCCTGTAAGGTGGAGCGATTTATTTGATTCATATTATCCATTGTGGTATGCCACCAAAATGGGAAACCGGTATTATTGGTAGCATCATAGTTGATGATATCCACGCATGGTATACCGGTGATGGACGATACATAGTAGTGGTCATCCGTAATCGGATAAGCATTGGCAGAAACAAAATAGGATGAGTAACCCAGTTTAGCAGCCTTATGCCAGATGAGGTCCACATATTGTTGAGCATATTGGATGGAGAAATATTCTTTGGGGAAGGTTGCATTAGGTGCACCTACCATATCAAGTAGAATACCAAAGGCATATTTATCCGAAACGGGTTTATTATCGCCAAAGGCATATTCATTGGCCCATAGTTGTGACCCTAAGCACCACGTATCCTCACGTTGGAATCCGGTATAGAAATCGGGTGTTCCCATATCTTCGCAATCAAAGAAGACGATATCAATCGGAGTACGTAAGGGTTTACCTTGTTGTTGGAGCGCTTGGATTTGACGAGCTATTTCCAATAGAACCCCTACTCCGCTCGCCCCATCATTAGCGGCAGGAACGCCTTGAAAGCGCAGGTCGTATTCTTCCTCTTGGTCACACCAAGGTCGGGAGTCATAGTGGGCACATAGTAGGATAGACTCTCGCAATGAATCGGCGGGGAAGTGCCCAACTACATTAAAGACCTGTTGCGGGAGGTCGGCATAATTGGTCATTCTACCTTGTTGCAGCGTCACTTCTGCTCCAAATCGGCGCAGTTGTTCCACCAGATAGATGACGCACTCGGTATGGGCCTTGCTATCCGGTACACGCGGTCCCATTTGCACTTGTCGGGCGATGTATGAATAAGCCGAGTCCGCCGAGAAAGCGGGTCGAGCAATGGGGGTTGTCTTGGTGTGGTTGTTGCAAGCCACCAAGCCCATAATAAGCGATAAAAATAAATAGCGCAGTTTCATTGCATTAGCGCACGTTTTGTTCACTTACACTACGATGCTCTTGGATAGCACGAATCGTTTCAGCAATAGGCTTAGCGATGCTGACGATACGTACTTTATTGCATCGTGATTGATCAAATGGGATAGTGTCTGTGAAGATGAGTTCATCCAAGACGCTATCGGCAATGCGTTGGCAAGCTTCGCCGGACATGATACCATGCGTCACCATGGCTCTAACGGAACGAGCACCATTATCCATCATCACTTGGGCGGCCTTGCAAAGTGTACCGGCCGTATCTGCCATATCATCCACTATGATAACATCTTTGTCCTTCACATCACCTAAGACGCGTATTTCGCTGACCTTATTGAAGTCAGGACGATGCTTATAGCAAATCACCATCGGTATTTCATGATCATATATCGTATGCAGTTTCTTGCAAAAGTTAGCGGCGCGTTTACTGCCACCTATATCAGGAGATGCAACAATAAGGTCTTTTAGACGGAGGTTCTCCACATGAGGAGCCAGCACATTGGCGCCATATAAGTGGTCCACAGGGATGTCAAAGAATCCCTGAATCTGGTCAGCATGCAGGTCTACCGTGATGACACGGTCGGCTCCGGCCGTTTGAATCATGTTCGCCACCAGTTTAGCCCCGATAGATACACGCGGTTTATCCTTGCGATCCTGACGAGCCCAGCCGAAATATGGTACTACGGCAATTACCTTGTAGGCACTGGCACGCTTGGCTGCATCAATCATAAGGAGTAACTCCATCAGGTTATCACTCGTTGGGCAAGTGGATTGCACCAAATAAACGGACTGTCCACGAACGGATTCTTCAAAAGAAACCGCAAACTCTCCATCGGAGAAGCGGTCCACCTTAACGGAACCAAGTTGACAACCCAGATAGTCACAAATACGTTGAGCAATAGCGCAACCTTGACTACCAGCAAAGACTTTGTACGGATTCGTTTCTGATACCATAATATATTAATTTTTCTATTGTTCGCATTACGCAGAGATCTGCACGCTCCAGCCTTCGGCAATGAGTGGCTGGGCTATTTGTTCCATTTCCTGACGGGATATTTTCTCTAATGTAGATACAGGTGTAGCCCGATCAATGACGTACATCATCACCTGCTGAGGATGTAATTCGCGTACCACCTTATACCATGCTTCGCGTTCAGCAAGCGTTGTGTTATCAATACAATGTCCCTTGTAGGCACCTCGTAGGAAGCAGGTCTGCAAGATGAAATTGCCTTCAAAGAGGCGCAAGTAATCCTTGATTTGATTGACCGTAAGAAGGTTATTCACCGGTTGATCAATGAGCTGCATCGTCTCATCTACGGCTGAATCTAATTTAAGGATACGATTATCGCACAGCATAAGTGCCTCGCGCACATCTTCTCTACCTAATTGAGTTGAATTGCTCAATACGGATATCTTAGCCTTGGGACAATACCTATCTCGCAGCGCACACGTGACCCGCATAATGGCCAAGAAGTCAGGATGCAAGGTGGGTTCACCATTGCCTGAGAAAGTGAGTACATCGGGGCTGCCATCCATATTGGAAAGAGCATGCTCCAAGGCCGATTGATATTGAGCAACCGTAGGCAGAAGCGGTGCATTACAAGGGCGATTGAATCCACATTCACAATAGACGCAATCAAAGGTGCATAGTTTATGATCTGTTGGCATCAAGTTGATACCAAGCGACACTCCTAATCGGCGCGAATGAATGGGTCCATATATGATTTGATCAAACAACATATTACATCGTAATCACTCTATTTCCTAATGCTTTGCAGATGGCTGTTCGCACGTCCATTAAGGTTGGTTGGGTCTGCAAGATGGTATGAATCTTCTCCCAGTTTTGTTCACTTTGTGCCTGCAAAAGTTCTTGTTGCAAGGCATTGATTCGTTCATTCACCACAGTGAACTTCAGTTCTAACAATAACCGGCTCACTAATTCAGGCAGATGGTCGGCATCAGTAGGCAAGTCCACGTTCTTGGATGTATTTTCAGACACATATTGCCGTGAATAGATTCGGCTAAGTTGATACTTGTCTGCCACCAAGTCCACTGCAAACTGGCTAAGGGCGGTATTGGAATGACGCATAAAGAAATTCGTCGCTACAAAGCCGGGCTCTTTATAATGATGCATATACTCCGACAAGAGCAATTGTTGGATATCCGTTTTAGGCACAATCTCATCTCCTTGCAATTCAGATATGATGTATTCACCCACCAAGATAGGTGTTCCTTCTTCCGATTGGAACAGGACTTTTTCACCATATCGCACAATGACTTGCAGCAGATTCAGCATATTCTCGTCAAAGCGTGTTGGGAGCGAAGAAGATGCAGTATGGACAGGTTGAGGTTCCACCTTAATGGGAGCAGTATCCTCCGTGGGTTGTTCGGCGGGGGCAGGAGTTTTACTATATTTCTCGCGCCTTAGTTTTTGCACTTCGCGTGTAAGTACCGTTTCCTGCATATCCAACAGACACGCGCAGTCCTTGAGATAGACTTGCCGCGTAATCATATCCGGGATAACCGCTATACTTTGTACTACAGAGCGAATCAGTTCACTGCGCCGCAGCGGATCGTTGCCGGCCTCCTCACTAAGCAGTTTAGTCTTAAAACGAATAAAGTCCGTTTGGTTGGACTCGATATAAGCCGTTAGTTCATCGGAAGTATGGCTGCGAGCAAACGAATCCGGATCTTCGCCTTCGGGCAACAAGAGCACCTTTACATTGATGCCTTCTTCCAGAATCATATCTATACCTCTCAGAGCCGCTTTGATTCCGGCTTTATCGCCATCATAGAGGACGGTTATATTGTTGGTAAAGCGGTGCATAAGCCGGATTTGGGGGTTAGTAAGGGAAGTGCCTCCACTGGCCACTACGTTCTCTATTCCGGCTTGGTGCATTGATATTACGTCCATTTGTCCCTCTACCAAATAGCAACGATTGAGGCGTGCAATCGCTTGTTTAGCTTGGTATAAACCATATAAGCAATCGTGTTTCTCAAAGAGAGGTGAAGTAGGTGAGTTAACATATTTTCCGACCTTGTCATTATGCTTCATTATTCGGCCGGCGAAACCGATTACCTTACCCGATTGACTAAAGAAGGGGAAGATGACACGCGAGTGGAAACGATCGTATAGACGTCCATCTTCGCTCTTGAGGCAAACACCGGTGCCGATATAGGGTTCATTTTGCGAATCATTGACGAGGTATTTCTCGGTGAATCCTTGCTTTTGGGCTTCAATAGATAATAAACTCTTGTCCGGCGAATAGCCTAATTGGAACTTATGGATTATATCATCTCTCAATCCGCGCTCGCGCAGATAGGACAGACCGATAGCCTGCCCCTCGTTGGTCTCCCATAATTGATGTTGAAACCATTTATTACTCCATTCGTTCACGATGAACATGGACTCACGATCGTCCAGGTTCTGTTGTTCCTCCGGAGTGAGGTCTCTTTCTTCAACCGGAATATGATAGCGTTGCGCCAACATTTTGAGTGCTTCATAGTAGGAGCATTGTTCTATTTCCATCAAAAAACCTGCTACGTGACCGGACTTACCGCAACCGAAACACTTATATATGCCTTTGCTGGGAGAGACAGTGAATGACCCTGTTTTTTCGTTATGGAAGGGACATAATCCAATGAGGTTAGCTCCACGTTTTTTTAGCGTGACGTAATCGCTAATGACCTCCTCAATACGAGCCGCCGAGAATATCTTATCAACAGTATCGCGTGGTATCATACTTACTTATCTGATTGCCAAAAATAAATACCCAAACTGATTTCCCATTGATCCATACGACCATGGGTAGATTGCCGCGGATCCTTTAGGTCGGCTTTAATTTCCTCCATATCTCCAAAAGAGTTGTATTTATACGGGTTAACCAGACCAAAACTATATCCGCCACGAATGAAATAGCGGTCGTATTGGAAGCCGACACCAACGCCCCAAGTTACATTCCAACGCTTGTAATATTTCTCCATTTCATCGGCATTATAGCCGTATGCGCCAATGAAACCGGCTGGGAGTTGGGGTGAGAATTCGTGTTCCCGGAAATAGTCCGTTGCGTTGTATTGAGCTACGAATTGCGCAGCAGGGCCGGTATAGAGTATGATATAAGTATTATCTGCGATGGTGAATTTATACTGCATATTCAACGCCAATTCAATGCGATGCGATTCGGCCCTATACTTATAATCATAAAGCGGATTAAACGATATTAAATTACCCTTGTCATCATATGGATAAGGCTCCCATTTAGAGGTATGCGCTCCATAACTATAGTTGAACGATGTGGATAATCCAAAGCCCTTGACCAATGTTACGTCATATATGAATCCCAACTTAATACCATTCAAGGGTTCTTTGTGGAGTTTAGAAGGGTCTCCATCTTTGGCAATAGGCAAGTTTAATCGGTATAAACTCCGGTTAAACCCAACCTGAAAGCCGACTTCATGCTTGAATTGAGCCGAAACAACACTTGTGATAGAAAGTGCAAATAAGATAATTAGTGAACGTTTCATTTTTTATGTCTATTATTGAGTTTACTTGTTTTACGTGGTTTATTCTCTTCTTCATCTTCGTCATCCGTAGCCGAGATGGATTTTTGAATAGGTCGTACGGTGCGTTCCGGACGATTGAATATATCCTGCGGATTGGCAGGGCGTTCCTGCACAGCCCAGAAGAATCCCACCAGACGTGTTTCTTCCGGTTTGATTTGATCTAATGGATAGAGCGTACCGGTAGTAGTGGTTGTGAATCGGACGTGATGGATTTTGTTGTTTTCGAGATAGAGGTTAACATAACTGCTTTGAGACTTATTCACGCCCACGTATGTACTGTCGTCATTGCGCGGATAAAAAACAGTCTCGGCATTACCGCTGACCTGCACTTCTTTCAGTTCACCATCACGTATAAAAGCTTTCATTTCCTTACCGGATAATTGGTCAAACTCTTCTTCTCCTTCCTGTTTTACGCCCAATGCACTCCCTACGCCATGCACATAGTCAATAGTGCCATTACGGAGGTAGATGAAGATGGTATCGGCGGATATTTGATTGTCATCACTCCAGCAGACAGGTTCGTGGTACATAGTGGCCGTTGAATCCAGGCCTATATAAACCATTGAGTCGCAAACTACTTGATAATCGTTTGAATAGGCGCGTACATGGAAGAAGGCTCGTACGCGACGATACGTTGAATCTACATACTGCGAATCGTATTGGGTAATGACCCATGCTGAATCTTGCAAGATGCTATCCCGAGGCGACAAAATAAGATGCTGATATGGTACTTGTTCGGTAAATAGTGTATCGGCATGAATATACGATTTATTGGGTTGTGACCAATCTAACATATAGGCACTATCGGTTGCAAAACCGCCTTGTTCTTTTTCATAAACGATGCCGTAGTTTCCGCAAAGACTCATTTTCTGCACCGTATCGTTTAATACCATGTGTCCATACACGTTTCCCACACCTATATGCTTATCATAAAAGATGGTATCACCGGTTAGCGTTTTGCCGTTTCCATGAATAATTAGGCTACTATCTAACAGCATGGACTGTTCGGTTTCGGTGTTGTACCAACCATTGGATGATAGGATGGTGGTTTCTCCTTCATACACTATTTCCGTTGGTGACACCAATTGTGCCACATTGGTTTGGGTGTTATAGATGAGGGTATCAGCATCTAAGGTGAAGGATTCATTTTGCAGATGCACCGCATCACGGAATACGGCCCGATAAGTAGCCGGTCCATACTCGCCCCATACAGAAGAAAGCAGGTTGACATCATCTTGGATGGTACCTCCGGCAAGGTAGTATGCCAAGTTACGCGGACGGTCATAGTTCAAACTGTCTGTGGTTAGAACAGTATGTTTATGGATTAAACGCACGTTGTGACGCAAGCGAGCCAGTTGCGTGTTACCATCGTAGTAGAGGACATCTCCAAAACCTTGCAATGTATCACCTTGCTCAAAGCGAACATGACCAAACGCATCAAACGAGTTAGTTGCTTCGTAGAAATACGCCGAATCGCAGAACATGAGGGCATCTTCATGGCGGAAGCGCACATCACCTCGTAATATCTGCGCATCCCGCAAGCGTTTTTGATCAAAGTTTAACGTCTCGCAATGCTCCAAATAAACCATTTTTTGAGCCATTATAGGCATGATAATCGCCATGCAGCAAAGGCCACATAATCCATAGCGACGCCATTGAGAAAATATGTTATAACTCTTACTCATTGTTAATTAGTCGTGAATCCATCCGGGATATTCAAAGTCACATCCCTTCCAGTTATCATCAATATGAACGTATGTATCTTTTTGTTTTTTTACAATCCATTGTTGGATAAACTCGCCACTGAGTTTTTGTTCTAACATCTGTTTAATCACTTGGAAATCATCCACGAGGTTCGCTTTATGAATATCCGTTCGTGAACGCAACCGTACAATGGCGCAGACCTCTTTATTCTTCATTTCATCCATCATAACAAATGGTTCAGATATATCGCCTTCTTTCATGGCATAAATCTGCTTGGCTATTTCGGATGGCAGATCCTGGTATTCGAACTTGCTGGATCCGGTATTGGGATTCATCATAACGCCTGCATTCATCGCAGTTTGTTTATCCTGAGAGAAAAGAGCAACAGCCTGCTCAAACGTAGCATCGGCACTATCCCTAACGATATTGGCAATAGAGTCCAGTTTCGCCAAAGCGTTCACCTTATCTTGAGCAGATACGCGAGGGTGTAATAGGATGTGGCGACAATTGATGCGGTCTCCTTTTTTCTCGATTAACTGAATGATATGGTAGCCATATTCCGTCTCTACAATACGACTTACTTTCTTAGGATCATTGAGATTGAACGCCACATCGGCAAATTCGCTTACCAATTGTCCTTTACCTACAAACCCAAGTTCTCCTCCGCGCTTAGCACTTTCCGGATCCTCTGAATAGAGACGTGCCAACATACCGAAGTCGGCTTTGCCAGACGTAATACGATCGGTAAAATCGCGCAATTGGTTCTTGATACGATCCACTTCCTCACGAGGAACGGCAGGTTCAAAACTTAGGATTTGTACCTCAACTTGGGCAGGGATGGTAGGAATAGAATCCATCGGGATGGTACTGTAGAAACGTCTTATTTCTGCAGGAGTAGGTTTGATATGCGAAGTTAGTTTTTGCTGCATTTGTTGGATAATCATTTGGTTACGCACCGTAGTCATCAACTCCTCACGTATCTCGCTTTGCGGTTTACGGAAGTACTCCTCCATTTTCTCTTTGGAACCAATTTGGGAGATGTAGTAATTGAGTCGCATATCCACTTGGTGACTCACCGTGGACTCATTAGCCGTAACCGAATCCAATTCGGCCTGGTGGAGGAATAATTTTTGAATAGCCAATTGCTCAGGAATGACACAATAGGGGTCACCATGAATAGACTGACCTTCATACTGGGCCCGCAACCGTTCCTCCTCTACTTCACTACGCAAGATAGCCTCGTCTCCAACTACCCAAATCACTTCATCAATAATGTTGTCCGCAACAAGACGTGCCGATAAAGCAAGTCCAATCAACGCTACTATGAATACTTTATTTCTCATATATTTTCAGTTTGTTATATCGTATTGCATCTTTATATAATTCTTCGCGACGTTGTTGCAAAAAAGTCACTTTCCATCGGTTAAGTAGCACTTCTTCTATCTCCTCTCTAGCATAGGAGAGAGGCATCTTTTCGCCGATAAAGTGTTTATCTGTTAATTGCAACACATAAACAGAGGTTGAATCTTCAAGCACAATTTGGTTGGTACGCTTCATTTGATGCTGCAATGCTTCCGGTTCAATCGGCAATCGCAAAGCAATCTGATTGGTTGTTTTCCATTCATTAGGGAAATACTCATATCCGGAAGCATAGCGATAAGCGTATTTCTCAATTTTCTCTGTATTCTTCTCATCCAAATCAGTCAACCATTTTTTGAGGTTGGATAATTGAGGCGTCTTAAGGGGCATAATCAATAAAACACCTTGTACAATATTGTCACGCAAAACAAATCGAGATTGATGTTGCTCATAAAACGCAGCCACAACGGAATCTTGCCATACTTGTGGACTATATTTAGTCACCAATCGTTGTTCATACTCGTGGATATACAAAGAACGACGATAATCATCCACCATCGCTTCTAATTCATTCGAGGCACGATCTTTAGCCTCGGAATACTCTATGATCTGGGTAGCCCATTGACGAATATATGCATCGGCAACCGCAGCACTATCCGCCATACCACGAGTTATATCATCCAGTTCGGCGCACGTCAGGTATTGTCCATCCACCTCAGCTACCACTCCTTCAATCTGCTGTTTATGAAAGACAGAGCAAGCCGAGAGACTTCCGCCGAGCAAACTTACTAAAATGATTTTAATGTTGGTTTTTAATCTCATACATGTAATGATTATCTTGTATTGTTGTTGGTACGTAGGGCAGTTTAATAGCAGGAGCCGGCACACCCGATTCTCCTAATTCGGTATCACTTATTTCAATATGCATTTCATCCCACACCCCGGATTGAATAATCGTTTGCAACACTTGTGCTCCTCCCTCCACCAATACAGAATGTATGCCACGCGTGGCTAAATCTGACAAAATAAAAGACCAATCGGTGCATTCACGATAGACGATTGTTTCGGCATCATCCGAAAAAATCCTACTATTCATCGGCACTCTTCCCCGTCTATCTAACAAGATACGAATCGGATTACGTCCTGGCCAATGGGTAGTTAATAGACGCGGATTATCTTTTAATGCTGTGCCCGATCCTATAAGAATAGCCATATTCTCGGCTCGCATTTTATGAACAATCTGCTTGGTTAGTGGCGTTGAGATAACTAATGGAGTCCGATTGTCTTTGGCTTGTTCATCACGCAGTCTATCCAAATAGCCATCTTTGGTTTGTGCCCATTTAAGCGTCACATATGGCCGTCCCTTCTCTTGCAAGCACAAGAATCGTTTATTCAACTCACGGCATTGATCTTCGCACACACCCACCTCTACCCTTATACCGGCAGCACGGAGCATCTGAACACCCTGACCGGCCACTTTGGGATTAGGATCTAAAGTACCTACCACAACATGTCCCACTCCCTTTTCTATAATTAATTTAGCGCAAGGAGGCGTCTTACCATAATGCGAACAAGGCTCAAGGCTAACAAATAAGGTGCAGCGTTTATAATCAACAGATGGGTATCGTTTCTCTACATCCCGAAAACACTCTACTTCTGCATGAGGTCCACCATAAACACGATGCCATCCTTCACCTAATACCGTCCCCTTCTCATCCACCAAAAGCGCACCCACCATGGGATTGGGCGCCACATAATAGGCTCCTAAGCGTGCTAATTGTAAAGTTCTTTCAATATATTTTGTATATTCCAACATTTTTTTGTACTTTTGCAGCGTGAAAGAAATCATTCAACATATCATCTCGGATTTAGACGGTCTTTATTCGCCCCAAGAAGCAGCAGAAATTGCCTATTGGATTATTGAAGAAACAACCGGTCTCACGCGCACACAAATCCTAACGGGCGGCAAAGTTACAAAAAATATTTCAAATTACAAAGTAATTTTGCAAAGAATTCAAAAAAAAGAGCCAATTCAGTACATTTTTGGCCATACAATGTGGATGGGATTGGATTTACGTGTCACTCCAGCCACTTTAATACCTCGTCCCGAGACGGCAGAGTTGATTGAAAATATTGACCAACTGGTAGGCAAACAAGATTGCCCAATTGATAGTTCAACATCCATTCGCGTTCTGGATATCGGAACAGGCAGCGGCAACATCGCCATTGCTATCAAGAAGAGACATCCCGATTGGGAGGTATGGGGTATGGATATTAGTAAAGAGGCATTAGCCGTTGCTCAAGACAACGCACTTCAAAACAAGGCAGATGTGCAATTTATAAAAGGGGATATTTTTTCCGATGAAATCAAGGATTTTGATTTGATTGTCAGCAATCCTCCGTACATCATGGAGCAAGAAAAAAAGGAGATGGAAAATACGGTTTTAGACTATGAACCAAGCACTGCTCTTTTTGTGCCAGATGACGACCCTCTACGTTTTTATAGAAGGATTGCAGAAATAAAAAAAGCACCAATCGTAGTGTTTGAAATTAATCAAAAGATGGGTGCGGCCATGCGCGAACTAATGGCTGAGCAGGGATATGTAGATATTCAATTAAAACAAGATAGTTATGGAAACGACCGAATACTCATTGCCAGACTTGATTAAAAAAGCAGAACATTATGCAGCAATGGCGGAACATTGCGAAGAAGATGTGCGCATTAAACTGCGTCAATGGGGATGCGATTCTGCCGATGAACAAAGGATAATTGACGCATTGGTGAAAGATAATTTCATCAATGATAGTCGATATGCCGCAGCCTTTGCACATGATAAATTAATGTATCAAGGTTGGGGACGAATGAAAATCAAAGCAGGGTTATTTGCCAAACATATTGACGAGGACGATATTGAAGAATCCTTGAGCAACATCGATGAACAAACCTATTTCTCGGTATTACGCAAGGTGGCCGGCAAGAAAAAAACGGACAACCACGAGCAACTTATTCGATTCTTACTGCAACGAGGTTTTACATACTCCGAAATATCTTCCATTATTCCCTCATAACACACTTAGAACACACCCGGTAACCGGATAGAAAACAGCAAAAAAAAAACGGTGACAGAACGGAGTAGGTTTGAGAAATTCTACATTTTTTATAAAAAAAATGCAGATTTTTTTGCGTATGTCATTTATTTTTTGTATCTTTGCATGATTTTATACGTGTGAGCGCGTGAGCGGGCGCGAGCGTGGGAGCGCGTACACGAATTTATTTAAGGTAAAAAACAACAAATAACAAACGTTATATGGAAGAACAACAAGAAAAGTATGATGGTTCAAGTATTCAAGTGCTTGAAGGATTAGAAGCGGTGCGCAAAAGGCCTGCGATGTACATTGGAGACATTTCGCAAAAGGGTCTGCACCACTTAGTGTATGAGGTAGTGGACAACTCTATTGATGAGGCGTTAGCTGGTTTCTGTAATGAAATTGCCGTTCACATCAACGAGGACAACTCCATTACGGTTCAGGACAATGGTCGTGGTATTCCTGTGGATATGCATCCCAAGGAGCATCGTAGCGCATTGGAAGTAGTTATGACTGTGCTTCACGCCGGCGGTAAGTTCAACAAGGACAGCTACAAAGTCAGCGGTGGTTTGCATGGTGTAGGTGTAAGTTGCGTAAACGCATTGAGTAAGCACATGCACGTAGAAGTGTATCGTGACGGTCAGTTATTTACGCAGGACTATGAAAAAGGTAAACCTTTGGCTCCTGTTCATAACATGGACGTAAAGGACGCAGAGGGCAATTGGGAGCAAGGAAAGACTGGTACATTTGTGCACTTCTTCCCCGATGATAGTATCTTTACAGAGACTGTTTATCAATGGGACATCTTGGCTAACCGCATGAGAGAATTGGCATTCCTGAATGCAGGAATTAAGATTATTCTCAAAGACAAACGTATCAAGACCGAAGATGGCAACAAGAAAGAAGTCTTCTATTCTGAGAAGGGATTGAGCGAATTTGTTCGTTATATCGACCAAACTCGTATGCCTTTGATTAGTGACGTTATTCATCTGAATACCGAGAAATATGGTACTCCTGTTGAGGTGGCTATGATTTATAATAGCGACTTTAATGAGAACGTACACTCCTACGTTAACAACATTAATACGATAGAAGGAGGAACACACGTGGCCGGTTTCCGTTCCGCGCTGACGCGTGTCATGAAGAAATATGCCGAAGATAGCAAGTTGCTGGAGAAGGCCAAACTGAAGGACAAGGATGGTAATGCCACGATTGATCCTAACGATTTCCGCGAAGGATTAACCGCTGTGATTAGCGTCAAAGTAGCAGAGCCACAGTTTGAAGGACAGACCAAAACTAAATTAGGTAACTCGGAGGTTGCCGGTATGGTAAGTAGCGCCGTAGGCGAGGCTTTGACCAATTACTTGGAGGAACATCCGGATGATGCCAAGAAGATTGTAGAGAAGGTCATCTTAGCGGCTCAGGCTCGTATTGCAGCTCGTAATGCTCGTCAGAGCGTATTGAGAAAGAGCCCATTAAGCGGAGGTGGTCTTCCCGGTAAATTGGCGGACTGTGCAAGTAAAGATCCTGCAGAATGCGAATTATTCCTGGTTGAGGGTGATTCCGCCGGTGGTACAGCCAAAACCGGTCGCGACCGTATTCACCAGGCTATCCTACCATTAAGAGGTAAGATATTGAACGTAGAGAAAGCCATGGAGCATAAGGTCTTCGAGAGCGAAGAAGTTAGAAATATCTTCACGGCTCTTGGTATTACCTTTGGTACGGAGGACGACCCTAAGGCCTTGAATTTAAGCAAGATTCGCTATCATAAAGTAATCATCATGGCCGATGCCGATGTGGATGGTGCGCATATTGCTACACTGGTTATCACGCTCTTCTTCCGTCATATGAAGGAAGTGATTGAGCAAGGTCACTTATACATTGCAATGGCTCCGCTATACTTGTGCTCAAAAGGCAGTTATAAAGAGTATTGCTGGAACGATCAACAACGTAATGACTTCATCATGAAGCATGGCGGTGGTGATGAAAAGCAAATCAAGACGCAACGTTACAAAGGTCTTGGTGAGATGAGTGATGAGCAGTTATGGGAAACCACAATGGATCCAGAGCGTCGTATGCTGAAGCAAGTAACGATTGAGAACGCTGCCGAAGCAGACCGCACCATTGCTATGCTGATGGGAGACGATGTTGCTCCTCGTAGAGAGTTCATTGAACAAAACGCTACGTACGCCAATATCGACGCATAATGAATATTGCTGTTTATTGCTCGGCGAAAGATTGTATTCCGGAAGAGTACTTACAACTTGGGGATATAATCGGTCAATGGTTAGCTAAAGACGGCCATAACTTGGTTTATGGCGGAGCCACAGGAGGATTGATGACTCGTGTGAGCGAAACGTTTAAGCAAACTAGAGACGGTGCAAGTCAGCCTCATGCTAATCAAAAGATTATCGGTGTTATTCCTCACTCTATTATTGCGTCTGGACGATTGGCCGATAATTGCGACGAATTGATTGAGGTGAACAACATGGCTGAACGCAAAAACACCATGCGTCAGATTGCCGACTGTTTTATTGTTCTTCCAGGCAGTTACGGCACATTAGACGAGTTGTTTGATGTGGTTTCCAGCGGCACTATCAAAGAGCATAAAAAGCGTATTTACATACTTAATCACAACGGTTTCTATGATGGCTTGAGAGCATTATTTGCGCACATGAAAGAATTAGGTTTCTTACCGGAAAATGAATGTTATCGTCCATATTTCGTATCAACCATCGAGGAACTGCAGGAAAAAATTAACAAGAATCATCATTAAATTAATACCACTATTATGGATCTATTCTTTTTAAAAGCGTTAGTCCGCGGTCAATTGACCACAACGCCTAATTTTGAAAAAACACTGAACCAAGTAGCGATTAATGCCAAACGTTATCGTGAGGTGGAAAAAAGTACCTTTTTGGCAGAATACAAAGAGTTAGAGAAGAAAGTTTCGGCTCCGGATTTCATTGCCAAAAAAGAAGAACTCATCAAAACCAAATATGAGCGCACACCGGAATATAAAACCATGGCTGAATTCAAGAAATTATGCAAAGATAAGTACGTTCGTACCTACCTGCGTAATGGCAAAGAAGAGGAACGTATGTCTGTACAACGTTACTTAGAATTGAAGGCCGAAACGGAATCCGCAGACTTCCAAAAACGCAACGATTTCTGGAAAGACAAGAATCGTTGGACTTTGACCGAAGAATGCAAATTAGAGGAGCGTTATAACGAACTCAAGAACGATAGCGACATTATATTCTTCTTGCATGCAGATAAGAAGAACGTAGAGCGTTGGGAACAATTTGAATTGGCTTTCAATGACGATTTTGAGTGGGTTAACCTGCGTAATTCCTCATGGAAACCCGGGTTTATCTATCCCAATGATAAGTTCATTAGTGCCCACTCATACGGTAATGAGCAACAAGCTTATTGCGATGGTAAGATGGTAGACACCAACAATAGTGTATTAACTATCTTCACCAAGAAGGAGGAGTGCGAAGGCCGTGCGTGGGATATAAACAAAGGCATGTACTTGAAAACTTTCCCCTATTCATCGGATGCTTTGTACACAGACGCTGTGGCCATTGAGGAAGGCAGCGTGGTGCAAGTGAAATGTAAATGTAGCGGCAAGTTGAACCACGGTGTTTATCTGCGTAGCCGCAATCACGTACCATATATTTCTATCTTCGATAGCACGAGCAAGAATATTATGTGCGGCGTTAAGACGGACCTTAAAACCGAAGATCTACGCAAGATTTCAGAAACGTCATTACTCGCCTATACCATCTTTACTCTCTCTTGGCAGAAAGACGAAATTGTATGGTTCGTTAATAACTTAGAGGTATGCCGAATAAAGAACACCCTGCCAAGGGGCGAAAAACTCTATCTGCACCTCTATTCATTCCAATTCGAAAAAGCTGCTATCAGCGAAGGCGAATTGAATGTGGATTGGATACGCGTGTATAATGTTAAGAAGAAATAATTGACCTCCAAAATAGTTATCTATGTTTTTGATTGCCGGGCCGTGTGCTATTGAAAATAGAGAAATGGTAATGCAGACCGCAGAGACGCTTAAGCAGGTCTGCGAAGAGTTGAATATCCGTTTGTACTTCAAGTCCTCATACGATAAAGCGAACCGCACTTCGTTATCCCAACGAGGCATCGGAATGGAGGAGGGACTGAAGATCCTGCAGGAAGTGAAGCAAACATTTGGTTTGCCAATACTGACGGACGTGCATGAGAGTTGGCAGTGCCAACCAGTGGCGGAAGTGGCCGATGTGCTGCAGATCCCTGCCTTCCTCAGTCGGCAAACCGACCTATTACAAGCCGCAGCGCAGACCGGTAAGATCGTGAACATCAAAAAGGGTCAGTTCATGGCTCCTTGGGATATGAAAGGGGCAATCGAGAAAGTTAAGCAAGCATCGGATAAAAGCCATCAGGTATGGCTCACCGAACGAGGCAGCAGTTTTGGCTATGGCAGACTGGTGGTCGATATGACCAGTTTAATTGAGATGCGCAAGTTCGGTTGTCCGGTTATCTTTGATGCTACGCATAGTGTACAGCAGCCATCTACTCAGGCCGGCGTAACCGGCGGCAATAGAGCGATGGTGCCTTATCTGATGCGAGCAGCATTAGCCGTCGGGGTAGATGGCGTGTTTATTGAAACACATCCCAACCCTGATATGGCCATCTCGGATGCTGCTAATCAAGTTCAATTGAGTAAGATACGTGATTTATTGATTGAAGCTAAACAATATGATATACTCGGAACGCGCTAAAGAAATCTTTGCCGAAGAGATTCAAGAGTTTGAGCGTCTCAAAGAGACGATTGATGAACACTTCGACCATGTCGTTGAAATCATTTACAACTGCAAGGGCAAGTTAGTAGTGATGGGTATTGGTAAAACCGGTATTATTGGTCATAAAATGGCCTCATCAATGGCTTCTACCGGCACCTCTGCTATTTTTGTCAATGCTGCCGAAGCCGTGCATGGCGATTTAGGCATGATCAATCGAAACGATGTGGTGATGCTCGTTAGTAATAGTGGCTCTACCAATGAGATATTGAATGTCATTGACCCCTTACGCAAAATAGGTTGCACGCTCATTGCAATGACCGGTGATAAACAGTCTCCTTTGGCCAAAGGATGCGATGAGGTCTTGTGGGCACATGTAGATAAAGAGGCCTGCCCATTAGGATTAGCGCCAACCACCAGTACAACTGCCGCTTTACTGATGAGTGACGCGCTGATGGTTTGTTTGATGGAGAAACGGCATTTTAAGGCAGAGAACTTTGCCGTTTATCACCCCGGAGGCGCATTGGGACGTAAGTTATTAGGTCGCGTCAAGAACTGCATGACCACCAATGTACCTCGCGTACAAATAGATACACCACTACGGGAACTCGTCTGCGAGATGTCCGATAAGCATTTAGGCATTACAATGGTGTATGATGGAGAGGTTTGTAAAGGTATCATAACGGATGGCGATTTGAGACGTGCTATCCAAAAATTCAATGACCTGCACGTCACCGCCAAAGATATCATGACGCCTTCGTACAAGAAAATTAGCCAAAATGCTATGTTAACCGATGCTCTTGCCACAATGGACAAGTACAACATCACCACATTGGCCGTAACCGAAAAATCCACTACGGAAGCGATTATTGGCATCATTTCTATTCACCATATTATTGATTTTGCATAATTAAACCAATATGTTAGGCTCTATTCGCATTTATTGTAAAAACAACAAACAGTATTACGACATCCCTTGTGGTACATCCCTGCTGGAATTGTACCACCACATCGGGTTGGAACTGAAGTATCCCGTTGTTGCTGCACGCGTCAACTACAAGTTGCAAAACCTCAATTTCCTTATTTATAAACCCAAAGACATTGAGTTTTTGGATGCGTCCTCGTCCGGCGGAATGCGGTGCTATGTACGTACCTTATCCATGATAATGGGATGTGCCGTAAAAGAACTGAATGAAGAGTACGATTTGCGTATTGAACATCCTATTTCCAAAGGTTATTTCTGCACGATCCGCGACCATAAAGGAGATAAAGTCACTATTGACACCCTCTTTATTGAGGCCATAAAAGGACGTATGAAGCAGATTATTGCGGAAGATCGACCGATTATCACGGAGGAAAAACAAACCAAAGAGGTTATTCGGCTCTTTAAGGAACGTCATGAAGGAGAGACTACATTGTTTGAGACGCTGGGTAATCCCTATTGCCGATACTACCGTATGGGAGATTATATCGACTATTACACCGGTGCCTTGATGCCATCCACAGGATATGTTAACATCTTTGATTTAGAGCCTTATTACAACGATATGCTGCTGCGCATACCCAGTCGCAAGAATCCCGTGGAATTAGAAGATCGTATTCCGCAAGACAAGATGTTCGGTATCTTTGCCGAATTTATGAAATGGAATAAACTGCTGCATATTCACAATGTAGGCGAGTTCAATAAAGCCTGCAAAGACAATCGCTCGTTTGAGATGATTAAGGTGAGTGAGGCGCTGCACGAAAAGAAAGTGGCACAGATAGCAGACCAGATTGCATCTCGGGAGCATCGCCCCAGGTTTATCCTGATTTCCGGTCCCAGTTCATCCGGTAAGACGACGTTCTCCATGCGTTTGCGTATCCAGTTGATGGTGAATGGTATACAGCCTGTACTGATTTCGATGGATAATTACTTCGTTAATCGTGAAGATACACCTAAGGACGAGAATGGTGAATGGGACTTCGAGCACCTGCATGCTTTGGACTTAGGCCTGTTCCGTCAGCAAATGAGTGACTTATTGGCTGGCAAAGAGATTAGTCTACCTCACTACAACTTTGAAACCGGTAAGCGCGAGTATCTCGGCAATACGATGCAGTTGCAACCGGATCAGATATGTATTCTTGAAGGACTGCATGCTTTGAATCCGGAGTTAACTAAAGACCTGCCAAGTGACGAGACATTCAAGATCTTTGTCAATGCATTAACCACCGTTAACTTAGATAATCATAACTGGATTCCCACAACGGACGTGCGTTTGATTCGTCGTATCATACGTGACTATAAGTCCCGCGGTTATAACGCCTTAGAGACGATTGCCCGTTGCGAAAGTGTACGTCGCGGTGAGGAAAGATGGATATATCCGTATCAGGAAGAGGCCGATGTGATGTTCAACTCAGCGTTATTATTTGAATTAGCCGTATTGAAACGCCATGCTGAACCACTACTCGATGCCGTGCCTAAATACGTGGATGAATACACCGATGCACATCGGTTATTAAAAGAATTAAGTTACTTCGAACCTGTTCCAGAGAAAGAGATTCCGCCAACGTCCTTCCTGCGTGAGTTTGTTGGAGGTAGTTCGTTCAATTACTAATATGAAAAAAACACATCTAATCCTTCTTATCGTTAGTTTGGTGGTAGTCAGTACGATTACAACCCTATGGACTGTTCGGGCGCAAGAAGTGGACAGTTTAGCGGTACCCACTACGCCCAATATCATGGCGGAGATGCCTAATGCAACCATTATCCAAGATTCCGCTATTACGCGACTCATGCACGATAAGATTCATGGTATCACCCATGGTAAGAAAGAGATGCCGGGATGGCGAGTACAGGTCTATTCGTCCAATAAACAAATCATTGCCAAACAAGAAGCCGAGGCACTGAAGGCACAATTAGAGCCGGAATTAGAAGAACCTGTTTATATCCAGTCCGTACAACCAATGTGGAAAGTGCGTATTGGTAATTTCCTCTCGCAAGAAGAGGCACTCATGTATCGTGATTCATTGATTAAACGTTATCCGGAATTGCAGTCCGAGGCCTACCCAGTGCGCGACCAAATAGAGATTGAACAATGAACCTGCAAGATTTTCAACCATCCGAGTCGTTGACGGCCGGCATTGCCGAACAGATGCGGCATATTCTACAATTAACCGGTGAGGATATCCATCGGGACGGTTTACAACGCACTCCGGAGCGCATTGGCGAAGCCATGCAGTTCCTATTGAAAGGCTATAAAGAAGACCCAGATGCCATTCTGCAGTCCGCACTTTTTGAAGAGGATTACCGACAGATGGTGGTCGTGAAGGATATCGATTTTTATTCGTTATGCGAGCATCACATGCTTCCTTTCTTTGGCAAGGCGCACGTGGCTTATATCCCCAATGGCAAAGTAACCGGACTAAGTAAGATCGCTCGGGTAGTAGATGTGTTTGCAAGACGGCTACAGATACAAGAACGAATGACGACTCAGATTAAAGAGTGCATCCAACGTACCCTTAATCCGTTAGGAGTCATGGTAGTAATTGAAGCGGAACATCTATGCATGCAAATGCGGGGTGTACAGAAACAGCATAGCATCACTACCACTTCTGATTTCACAGGAGCGTTTAACCGTCAAGAGACGAGAGAAGAATTTCTGAGATTAATCAAAGGATAACCTTAGTGCATCACTAAGATTTTCACAACCGCGTGTCCTCCACCCGGTTCGTTGCATAGTGCACTATAAACACCACTGGCTACACGACGACCGTCGCCTGTCTTACCATCCCACACCGCTTGTCCTCCATAGGATCGTGTTTGGCAAACCAAGTTGCCGGCATTGTCGATGATATGTACGGCACTCTCATCCATCAAACCCGTAATGGTAATCACACCCTCATAATCGGGCCTTACCGGATTAGGATAAGCATACGCGTTCGAATAACTATCTGAGGGCATGGATGCATCACTCTGGTACACCATCAAACCGGCACCGGTGCCGATAAAGACTTGGCCCGTAATCGGCTCAATCGCCAAACTCAAGATTTCATTACTGGGCAAGGGTGAGTTCTCTTCCGTAAAATGCTCAATGGTCTCTAAACCATCTTCGGAGATAAGATACAAACCGGATGCTGCTGTTCCGAACCACTTACGATTGGCACCATCCACAGCAATGGCATTGATTTTTTCCGTATTGAGCAGATAATCGGCTAAGTTAGTACCATCATTACGAGGAATCTTAATGCGTTCGCATGCATTGGACTTTTGAAAATCCACCTTGGCAGGAATAGTGATTAAGCCATTTTCCAAACTAACCCATAGTGTGCCGTCCTTGTCCTGCGCCACAGCATAGATAGCGGTTGGCATAACGGTATTGCCGTCTTGATCCACAAATGTGCCGTGAAAAACAGTCTTGTCATCACTGCGTCGATGTGGCGTACCACGATCGTCCAGCAGGAACAACCCTACCGGGGAACGCAAGCTCGGAATCCATTTCCAATTGGACTGACGATTATCCATAAACATCTCACCCGAAGTATTAATAACCATCACACCTTCCGTGGTGGATAAAGCCAACGTATCCCATTTAGCACGAGGAAGATGATGGGAGGCTACTATTTGTTCCGGGGATGCCACATGAATATTATTAGATACCTCGGTATTGATAAGCCACAAGTTATTTTGGTCATCAAACATAGCTGCGTCGGTGCGCACATACGCGTTTGCATAGGGACCCGGTGCAGCGGACTGCAACGGACTATTAGTATAGGTGTAGTAATGACGTACCTCCGTGCCTTGCATCTCTAAGAGTCCTCGTCCATAACTGGTCACAAAATAATGCTCAGGATCTTGGGGATCTACGGCTACATTCATTAAGTCAAGTATGGCATCTCCCGCTTTTTGGACAAGAGTAGCATAAGGTATATTAGTCCATTCATCGGCTATTATATCATAAATCATGATATTGCCCAGACGATTATTCTGAGTTGCCCATCTTCCTCCCGGCACAACATAGAGTTTTTGATTGGCTACCTTGAGTCTATAGGGTATATTCTCCAATGGTCCATTCACCGCAAAGATCTGCGACTCGCCGTTCGATACGCGAACTGCACCAAATGCACCCATGGCGAGCCAGGCGTCACGACCATGATTTTGTACATCATATACCCTGTACAAGGAGTGCGTATAGGCGATGCCTTGATTGGTTAAGGCTAAATAACCCTGAGTTAATAATGGAATATACAGCCCATCCGTGCCCGGTATAATAGTCGAGCAAGCCTCCTCACGTACCGTCTGCCATTGACCCGCAACACGTTTAGACAAGAGATCGTTCTTCAGCACATACACCGAATCATCATACACGCCCATACCGGAATAGGTGATATCAGCAGTCGCTACCTCGCGCTTCCAATACGAGAAGTCCATCGGATTATCCTGACGGGAAATGGAATAGATAGTGTGTTCGCCGTAGGCAAAGATGGAGTCTTTGGTCAGCGCACAACCTAATATATTCACCTCGCTACCATTCTCGCCGATGTAATACGTATCTACTACCTGACGTTTAGCGGTATTGAGCACCAATAAACCAAAGGGCATAGATACATATGCCAACGAATCCACCATGAGGATGGCGTTGGCTTTCTTGCTCACCGTCATGTCTTTTTGACTGATATCCATCATCGAAATGATGTCGCCATTGTCGTATAGGAAATCAATTAGACCATTCTCGTACATAATGACTAAGCAATGGTCATGATTAGAATAGGCTATCTGTGCAATGGATGCACCATGTAATCCGTCTTGTTTGCTATAAGTGATGGTCTCTTCCGTAGTTAGATCCACTGCATATAAAGCAGCTCCGGCCTGCACATACACCATCTTAGGAGTTACCTCTACATTGGTAGCATTGCCGTATGCTAACAACGAACGCCAACTATACATCTGCGCGTTGCATACATAGCATATAAAGAGGAGTAATATGCACAGACTCTTTCTCATCAGATCAGTATTTGTTTTAGGGCCTCCATAGCGCGAGCGCGGTGACTGATGGTATTCTTGACTTCAGCCGGCAGTTCGGCAAAGGTCTTGTCATAGCCTTCGGGCATGAAAATAGGGTCATAACCAAAACCGCTATTGCCGCGTTCCTCTGTAGCGATCTGACCTTTCACTTCGCCATAAACCTGCTGAACTTGTCCGCCACGGATAAGTGTAACTACCGTCCTAAACCGAGCAGCACGATTGGTGATACCTTGTAATAAGGTTAATGCCTTATGGCGATTGGCAGCATCGTTATGTGCCTCACCGGCCCAACGCGCCGTATAAACACCCGGTGCATTGTTAAGCGCAGCAATCTCCAAACCCGTATCGTCCGCAAAACAATCTACGTGGTACTTATTCCATATATACTCGGCCTTGATACGCGAATTGGCCTCTAACGTAGTACCATTTTCCTCAATATCTTCCGTGCATCCTAATTCGGCAAGGGAGATAATCTGAAAACTCGAAGGAAGTATTTTGCGTACTTCCTCCAATTTATGTGCATTATTCGTTGCAAAGACGAGTTTCATCGACGTGGTTGAATATCAAGTTTAACGGGACGAATCATATTCTCCGGAGCCAAGATAGTGTCTAACTCTTCTTTGGTCAAAACACCGTGCTCCAGCACCAACTCATACACTCCTTTGCCGGTGGCAAGAGCCTCTTTGGCTATCTTGGTGGAGTTCTTATAACCAATGATAGGATTGAGGGCGGTCACTATTCCTATACTACCTTTGATGTAGTCTTCGCATCGTTTAGCATCTACTTGGATATCATTGATGCAGAACTCGCGCAGCACATCAAATCCGTTCATCAGTATCTCGCAACTCTCAAAGCAGCATTGAGCCATCGTGGGCTCCATGGCATTCAATTCCATTTGGGCAGCCTCGTTGCACATGGCCACGCATAGGTCGTTACCAATCACTTTATAACTGATTTGGTTCATGACCTCAGGGATGACAGGATTAACCTTACCCGGCATGATGGAACTGCCCGGCTGACGTGCCGGCAGGTCTAATTCATGCAGACCGCATTTGGGTCCCGAACCTAATAGACGCAGGTCATTGCATATCTTATTCATCTTAGTGGCGATACGGCGTAATACGGACGAATAGCCTACCATGCAACTGGTGTCAGAGGTAGCCGCTACCAGGTCGTCGGCTTTGCGGATAGCCCAACCGGTGATCTGTGCCATGTACTTAGTACATAACTCAGCATAACCGGGTTGCGCACAGATGCCTGTACCAATAGCAGTTGCTCCCATGTTGATAGTCAGGAACTCGTCGGCAGCATCGGTCAGGTGCTTAACCTCGTCGCGCAGGATAGAGGCAAACGCCCCAAAGGTCTGTCCCACGGTCATGGGCACGGCATCCTCTAATTGGGTGCGACCCATCTTGAGCACGTTCTTGAACTCTTCCGCCTTAATCTCAAACGCCTGAATCAGTTGCTCGTAGTGCTTAACCAACTCCATGTTGGTGGCATATAAACCCATATGAATAGCCGTTGGATAGGCATCGTTGGTGGATTGGGAGCAGTTAACATGATCGTTAGGCGAGCAGAACTGATACTCGCCGGCTTGATGACCCATGATCTGTAAGGCACGGTTAGCAATCACCTCGTTGGCATTCATGTTAGTGGTAGTACCGGCTCCGCCTTGAATCATATCTACGGGGAACTGATCATGCCATTGACCATCCAGTATCTCACGGCAGGCTTGTTCAATGGCCTTGAACTGCTCATCGGTGAGCAAGTGCTGGTCGTGATTGGCCATGGCTGCACCTAATTTAGTGTAGGCTAAACCGTTGATGAACAAAGGATAGTCCTTGAGTTTGAACTTAGAGATAGGAAAGTTCTCCATTCCGCGCAAGGTCTGTACTCCATACAGGGCTTCTGCCGGAATCTGTTTCTCACCTAATAAATCGCTTTCAATACGTGTTTTCATAATCATTTCTCATTTCTCAATTCTCCATTCCCTCGATGACTTCTGCTATCGAGTTAGCAATAGTGCACATCTCGTCGCTACTCAACGACAGTTTAGGGTTGGTGAACACCATATCTTTCTCTTTATCCAATGGCACGAGATGCACGTGCACGTGGTTAACCTCCATTCCTAATACCGCTACGCCTACGCGCTTGCAGTTGGTGGCTTTCTTGATACCGGCTGCCACTTTCTTGCAGAACAGCATCAGTCCGGATAAGGTCGTATCGTCCATATCAAAGATATAATCCGCCTCCGGTTCGGGCAACTTAGGCACCACTAACGTGTGACCTTTCTTGAGCGGATTGATATCCAGAAAGGCATAGTAGTTCGCATCCTCTGCCACTTTATAACTGGGGATCTCACCCTTGATGATTCGTGTAAATAAGGTCATAACGACAAGGATTAACGATTATAGACTAATCTCCAATACTTCAAATTCCAGCACGCCGGCAGGCACTTTCACTTGGGCTACCTCACCTACTTTCTTGCCTAATAAACCCTTCGCGATAGGTGTCGTCACAGCTATTTTGCCTTCTAATATATTGGCTTCACCTTCGGTAACCAGTTGGTATGTTTTTTCCTGACCGTTACTGCGGTTCTTAACGCGCACTTTAGTTAGGATTTGCACCTCATCGGTCTTAATCGAACTCTCGTCAATGATGCGTGCTTCCACGATTTTACTTTTCAGCAAAGCAATCTTGCTCTCCAAATGTCCCTGCTCTTCTTTAGCAGCGTCATACTCGGCATTCTCGCTCAAGTCTCCTTTGTCACGCGCCTCAGCAATCGCTGCAATCACGCGAGGACGCTCCGTTCCTTCCAGGAACTGTAATTCGTCTTTTAATTTTTGCAGACCTTCTGCAGTCATATACGTTGTTGCCATATATAATGAATTTAATATTTACGTTTAAAAACTTCCGATGCTATAAAAGCACGACGAACTTCGTTCTCGTCCTGCCAATTGGGCACCACTGATTCAGCAGCGTCCTCGTCCATGTTAGTTATCTCGGACTGAGGTTGTTGCACGATAACCTCCTGCGGCTTTACACGCTGGTCAACCGCCTTGGATGAATCTGAATTTTTCTTCTTTTTACTCATATAACGAAAAAAAACCATAGCCGAGGTTATTGAAAACATCAGGAAACTTCACAGCCTCCTGATGCCATTAAACCTAAACCTTAACTATGAAAATTTATTTGTTTTCGACTGCAAAGGTACAACTTTTTTTTGATATAGCAAAATTTTAGAGTAAAAAAATCACTTTTTTCGCCATATTTGCCAAAAAAAAATGGCAACTTCGGTCAGAAATTGCCATTTTTAATTTATACAGGACTCTATGAGTCCCCCGATGAGATGGAACATCGAAGACGTTTCGTTTTTAGTTGTCGTTGTCGTTTTCGTTGTGGTTAGAAAAACTCCTCTTCACCTGCCACAATACTAACCAAATTCCTATTTTACCTCAACGGGATATACCTGCATATCGTCCAAATTTCATAATAATTAGTTTTTTTTATCAAAAAAATCGTTTTTTATTTGCATATTTCAAAAAATAGCAGTACCTTTGCACTCGCTTTTGAAAAAAGACGACGAACGGGATGTGGCGCAGTCCGGTAGCGCAACGGTCTGGGGGACCGGAGGTCGCAAGTTCAAATCTTGTCATCCCGACAAACGAAAGAGAGGTCACTCTCTTTTTTTTGTGCAAGGTAATACTTTTTTGAATTGTGCAAGTTTTTCTAAAAAAGGACACCCATTGGATGTCCTTTTGCTTTGTATTGGTGTGCTCTAAGCACTAAGTAGGTTCATTAAGCCAACTTATTGATGTAAATTGCCAAACTGGATTTGAGGTTAGCAGCTTTGTTCTTATGGATGATGTGACGTTTAGCCAGCTTATCCAACATAGAAGCAACCTTAGGCAGCATAGCAGCTGCAGCAGCTTTCTCTGTAGTAGCACGCAGGTCGCGAACGGCATTGCGAGCAGTTTTAGCGTAATAATGGTTATGAGCCTTACGCGTTGCAGTTTGACGAATACGTTTCAAAGATGATTTGTGGTTTGCCATCTTAGTTTTGTTTTTTGTTGTTTAACAAATGTGTTACCTTTTGAGGAAGGTCGGTATTTTGTAGCGGGTAGGAGAGTCGAACTCCTCTTTTTAGAATGAAAATCTGACGTACTAACCGATATACGAACCCGCCATCGTCGCGCGAGCGACGAGCTTTTTCGAGTTTATTCATATTAAAGAACATACTTCTTCCGTAGAAAAAGCGTGCAAAATTACAATAAAATTTTGAATTGACCAAATATTTTCGTAAAAAAATGCATTTTTTTTGCATATATTAGAAAAAAAGTGTAATTTTGCAGTATGAAACGATACCTTATTATATTTTTCGCATGTGTAATGAGCCCGCTACTCGTTGCACAAGATGCCATGCCTTTTTTTGATCCAAATAAGTTAGAGAAAGAAGAAATTTATCAGTTTAAGGTAGAGTATCGGGTAGAAGCCGGATTTACACAACACTGGCAGCACTCATTAAAAAAGAACAAGGCCGATATGTACCTGAATGGTGCGCGCTTAGGTATGACCTTCGACTTTATGTTACCCAAACGCTTTAGCGTGCAAACCGGATTACTATACACCATCACCTATGGCACTAACACACAGAGTTATGGTATTACGGATGCAGAGGAATCGTACGCCCATGGCGATAACCTGACTAATCGCGTGACCGAGCACTGGTTCGCAGTACCTATTCGAGCATATTACAATATTCATGTATGGAAAAAACTCAACCTGATGCTATACACCGGTCCGCAGTTGATGATTGGTTTGGCGCAGTATAACAACGTGAAGAATAACATGCCGCCACAACAAACGGCCTTCTGCCAGGCTATGAATATCCCCACCGAACCATACGATAGATACAAAGAGAAAGAGTTATATCCTGTGAATATCCAATGGGGCGTAGGTATGGGTATCGAATGGGATTGTTTCCGGCTATATGGCGGATATGATTTTGGACTCAATAACCAAGTTCGCAACAAGGTAGTGAGTAACCAACATCTTTGGGAATGGAGTTGGTACGTGAGTTTTGCGTACAAACTGCCCATTAAATAAGATTTAGATTCAGGGGTGCCGCAAGGCTGAGATTACACCCTTTGAACCTGAACAGGTAATGCTGTTAAGGAAGAACAATATGATAGATTCATTATTTCATTTATCCCTTCATCAACTGCGCAAAACAGCGCCGGTGGTACATTGTATCACCAATTACGTAGCTATGGACTTGACCGCCAATGCGCTATTGGCTATGGGTGCACGTCCCATCATGTCGGCGGCTATTGCCGAGATGGACGAGTTAGTTCAGGTGTCCGATGCACTACTTATTAACATTGGTACATTAGACGATACATTGGTGCAAGCCGCACAGATAGCCGGGCAAGCAATGTCTCGTTTAGGCAAACCCTTTGTGCTGGATCCGGTAGGAGTACAAGTGTCCCATTACCGATTACAAGCTGCCTTAACCATCATCAACACATGTCATCCCACAGTGGTCAAAGGTAATCAAAGCGAGATGGATGTGCTATTAAGGCAGATAACACAGCCTACTTTTGTGGCAGTTACAACGGGCAAGAAAGACACTATCATCGCTGCCAATCGCCAAGAGCAGTTGGAGGGCGGTTCGGAGCTGATGACGCAAGTCACCGCCATGGGATGTACTGCCGGAGCTATGATTGCAGCAATGGCAGCCATCGAACCGGACCCTTTCTTGGCATCATGCTATGCGATGCGGCTCATGAAAGAAGCCGGAGCCAATGCCCAAACGACTGTGGGATTAGGCACTTTTCGTCAACGATTTATTGATTATTTATCCCATGTTTGATTTATCTTTATACTTAGTCACCGATAGTGGGCTATGCGGCGAACGGCGTTTAGAAGACATCGTGGAAGCAGCCGTACAAGGAGGTTGCACGATGGTGCAGTTGCGCGAAAAGAACTTAGACACCGGCACGTTCGTCGCGCGTGCGCGTATATTAAAAAAGGTATTAGCACCTTATCATGTACCACTAATCATCAACGACCGAGTGGATGTAGCTTTGGCCGTAGATGCAGAAGGAGTCCATTTAGGGCAGTCCGACATGAGCATCGAGGATGCCCGAAGATTATTAGGCAATAAGATCATCGGATGGTCGGTGGAGAGTATGAACGATGTGCGCCGCGCCAATGAGTTAGATGTGGATTATATCGGTATATCTCCGGTTTTTGCTACGCCCACCAAGACCGATACAGCACAGCCTTTTAGAATAGAAGGTACACGTCAGGCCGTGGCACTAAGTACACATCCTACGGTAGGAATAGGAGGCATCAACCGACACACAATCGATTCATTACGCGATTGCGGATTAGACGGAGTGGCGGTGGTAAGTGATATCATGTTGGCCGACGAACCACGAGTAGTTGCACAAACATTATTGAACCAGATGAAGCAAAAATGAAAACCTATAAACGCGTTTTAACAATAGCCGGCAGCGATAGTGGCGGAGGAGCCGGTATTCAAGCCGACATCAAGACCATCTCGGCATGCGGCTGCTATGCAGCTTCCGCCATCACCGCCATTACAGTACAAAACACCTTAGGAGTGCAAGGCGTCGAACCGATTTCTATTCCGACGATTGAAGGACAAATCAAGGCCGTAATAGATGATATTGGTGTAGATGCCATTAAGATAGGTATGCTATTTGACGAGCATGTCGTTCAGGCGGTACGGCGCAGCCTTGCCCCATACGGTATTCGCAATATAGTGCTGGATCCGGTAATGGTTTCGACCAGCGGACATCGACTGATTGAGCAGAGTGCTATTGCATGTTTGATTCACGACCTTATCCCTATTGTGCGAATCATCACCCCTAATATCCCGGAGGCGGAGATTCTATTAGGGGAATCGATTCGCCATCAGGACGAACTGCGAGAAGCCGCCCGCGCTTTAGGTAAGGCAAACCATGTTTCTGTACTGCTGAAAGCAGGACATTTAGCAGACGACCAATTAACAGATATCCTGTACGATAACGAGTGCGATACAATTACCGAATTACCCTCTATTCGCGTACAGACTAATAATACCCATGGAACAGGATGCACTTTATCCTCTGCCCTTGCAGCCTATCTGGCACAAGGACTGAGTTTGACGGACGCTACCATAGCAGCCAAGCAGTACATCACTCGGGCTATTATAGCAGGAGCCGAATACAAAATAGGCCACGGGTTTGGTCCCGTAGCCCATTTTAACCATTTATGATGTAGTACCAAAAGGCACACATTGCCAAAGCAATGATGGAAGCCAGCCATGCTCTAAAGGTCAGTAGATGGCGTAACCATAAACAAATCCACACGCCAAGCACGAGAACTGCCACATAGGGATAGAACCATGCGGCGATGCCTATCCAAAGTGAAGCACAAAAAGACTGCTCCACCGCACCATTGTCTAATATATCCAAATCGCTGATGCGCAGTTTACGATACGCTGTGCGAATAGGAAAGACAGCCAGTGCTGCAATAGCCAAAGCTACCGGCAGTCGCCACGTGAGGATATAGGTAGAGAGAAAGTCCATCAGTCAATAAATCCTTTGCGACGCAATAAGTATTCAGGATTAGCCTCTTTACCGCGGAACTCTTGGTATAGTTCAGCAGCATCGCGAGTACCACCTTGTTCCAACAGATGGCGGAAACGTTTAGCCACTTCGGGATTGAATATATCACCGGTTTCTTTGAATGCAGCAAAAGCGTCTGCATCTAGCACAGCAGCCCAAGTGTAGGAGTAATAACCTGCCTCATAGCCGGTAGTGAAGATATGATTGTAGAACGTAGAGCGATAACGCACAATGATTTCGTCAATCATCTTCATCTTAGCCATGGATGCAGCCTCAAAAGCATTAACATCAATCGTATCTAAGGTAGTTAATTTATGATAATCCATATCCAGGATGGATGCCGACAGTAATTCGGTCTCCACAAACCCTTGATTGAATTTCTTAGCCGCATTGATCTTCTCTACCAATGAATCCGGCATCACCTCGCCCGTTTGATAGTGGATAGCATACGTGGCTAATACTTGCGGTTCGTAGCAGTAATTCTCCATAAACTGAGACGGCAGTTCCACAAAGTCACGAGGCACATTGGTGCCGGCTAAAGACTTATAGGTAGCCTTACTCATCAGTCCATGTAAGGCATGACCGAACTCATGGAAAAGGGTCTCTACATCGTCCATCGAGAGTAGCGAAGGATTGCCGGCAGTAGGCTTATTGAAGTTACCTACATTGATAATAACAGGGCGATGGTCCACACCATTAGCATCTACGTATTGATGACAAATATCATTCATCCATGCTCCGGGACGTTTGCCGGCTCTTGGGAAATAATCGGTATAGAGAATACCCACCAATCCACCTTCGGCATCGGTGACTTTGAACACCTCTACTTCGGGGTTATACACCGGCATATCGTTCAGTTTCTCGAAGTTGAGTCCATACAAGTTATGCGCCAGCGTGAAAGCACCCTTACGTACATTACTTAATTCAAAATAGGGTTTGAGTTCCTCCTCGTTGAGGTCGTATTTGAGTTTGCGCAGTTTCTCGGCATAGTACCACCAATCCCATGGCTGGAGTTTCTCTCCGGGCATATCTTGGCTTAGCAATTCTTGCAACGCAGCAGCCTCGCGTTTAGCGGCAGCCAATGAAGGTTCCCAAACGGATTGCAGGAAAGCATCGACGGTCTTGGCATCCTTAGCCATGCAGTCCTGCAGGATATAATCAGCAGGGCATTCAAATCCAAATAATTGTGCCTTCTCTATACGCAGGTGCATGGTCTTATTGATGAGGGCCTTGTTATCATTGGCATTATCATGGTTAGCACGCGTGGTATAAGCGAGTAATAACTGACGGCGCAAGTCGCGGTTTTCGCAGTATTGGAGAACCGGAGTGAACGAAGTGCGTTTGGGCGAGAAGAGCCAACCTTGTTTACCGGCAGCCTCAGCCTCTTCCTTAGCCGCAGCCTTGGCGGACTCTGGCAGTCCGGCTAATTGACTCTCATCGGTAATAAGCACTTGTGCCTCTTCGGAATTGGTTTCAGCCACTACGTTCTGACCAAACTGCAAGGACAAGATAGACAGTTCTTGATTGATCTGTTTGAGACGCTCTTTCTTATCAGCCGGCAGGTTAGCACCATTATTGACAAACTGTTTATACGTCTCAGTTAACAGACGCAGTTGCTCGGGGTTCAAATTCAGGCTATCCTTTTGCTCATAAACAGCTTTGATACGAGCAAAGAGCGCATCGTTAAGCAGAATACCATCACTTAACTCGCTCAATTGAGGAGCTACTTCATTGGCGATGGCATCCATCTGTTCATTACCATCGGCCTCTAAGATATTAAAGAACACACCTTGCACTAAGTCCAGCAGACCGCCACAGCGATCCAAGGCAGCAATGGTATTCTCAAAAGTAGGTGCCTCGGGGTTATTGATGATAGCATCCACTTCGTCCTGATACTGACGCATCGCTTCAGCAAAAGCCGGTTGATAGTCGGACAATTGGTATTGGTCAAAAGCAGGTACACCATAGGGGGTGTTTTGCTGGGTTAAGAACGGATTTTGTTTTTGACAAGCCATAAGCGAGAGGGCTGCAAGAGCCATGATTAGTGATTTTTTCATATTATTGAATTTTAACGTTTCTGCGCATTGAATTGCGAATTGTTGCACGTAGTTCAGCTGATTGGGTATCCACCTTACCATGGAAGAGCGGACGGAAATCCTTGGCATACCGGCAAGGAGCGAGTTTGATATTCAGGTCATCAAACGTGCCGGTCACATCCACACCTAAGTACAATGGTTTGAGCAGGTTAACATGGTAGTCGAAGGACATGTCTAAGTTATGCCGTCCACCTAATGCAGCCATGTAGTTATCAATGGAAACACAGAACGGATAGACATCTATTTCGTCCTTATAGAGCGTTATTTCAGCAGAGATAGAGTCCACTATGTTCTCGGTTTTTTTGTTGAACATAAGCAGTTTACTGATGGTGGTGAAGGTCTCACTATCCAGTACGACTAAGTCTTTACCGAAGATTGAGCAAGCGCCACGCAACGTAGATACTTTAGGTTCGTAGTTCGCCTTCAGGTAGGTTTCTGCAGCCAAGTGGAACTCAGCATCGCCCTTGAAAGACTTGAGCATCGGTACCATATCTACTACGTCCGGCACCATATTGACGAGTTCCTGGATATTGACATCCAACATGTGGTAGTCAAAGCCGAGGTAGAGGTGGTTGCGGCGCGGAGTACGGTACATGGCGGTAAGTTGGAGTTTAGCAGCACGGCATATAAATCCAACTTCCTCCAGCACCAGTTTGCCATCTTGTATATAGATGCGTCCACCTAAGTTCCGTGCATTCTGATTAAAGACAACCGTCTCATCGATATGCGTATTGAGGGTCAGATCCACATCAGTTGGCACCAAGAAAGGATTGGCCTCTTCGGTAGAAGTAGAAGTAGAGGTAGTAATCGTATCGGTGGCTGCGGTGGCTTCTGTTTCTTCGGACCCTTTGTCCGCCGAGAACCATTCCATGAACTCATTCACATCGGTGCGCGAAGAGGTGAAATTGAGCACACCCACTAGGGTGTCTTTCTTCTGCAACCACTTACCTATATTCTTCACTTCGCCACTCAAGCAGAAATCACTATTGCCCAAGACGATACGGCTGGTATCGATGACAAAGTCCTTGTTGGAGTAAGAGAAGCGCATCTGAGGTATTTCGATTAGTGGCGGCAGGGATGATAACAAGGCGCGACCATCCTTCAGGTCCACATCCAAACGTGGATTCCACTTGAGCAGTATTTGGTCGGCTTTGCTGTTGTAACGCGCTTTAGCAGATATAGACAGAGCACCTGTTTTGGCAGCTAAGTCTTCGCCTTGACTGGCCGTTAGGGATGTAGTGGTTATCTGTGCACTCATGACAGGAACGCTCTTGTTGCGTTTGCCACCGGTGATGGACGCCTTAAGAGTAGATTTCTCTAAGTGGGCTAACCAGTCCGTGTAGTTGCCCTCCAAGTCATCAAAGTCGAGGGAGGCTTTGAACACAGGTATATGCGTAGCATCCTTGGTATCATATTCTGCGTACGCAGTGAGGGACGGCACTTGCATCGTAGCAGCCATGCTATCCATCTTAGCCACTAATTGACCCTTTGAAGACAAGTTCATACTGGCATAGAGAACGGGGTCATCACTGAGCACATTGCCGGCTTCAACTTTGAGTACACTCTCGTCTATATTGGCGGTTAATGAACCTGTTTGTTCAAAAGCCAATGGAGACATAGTGAGTGTAGCGGCTAACCAATTCACTTTCTTTTGGGATGGAGTTGGATTAGGCAAGGTGAACTGCAGACGCATTTTATCCAGATTAGCCAACATACTATCCATTTGGAAGTGGATATCGTTCAGCATCAAATCGCCGCTGATATGCCCTTTGTCTAACTGCATCTGGGTGAGGTCAGCTAATTTGATTTTTGCTGCCAGGTTGCCTTTGACTGCCCCTGTCACCTGCATATCCTGCGGTATCCAGCGTTCCACATCCCGGATGGGGACATTTACATCAAGGGCCATATCTAAATAGAGGTCATTGAGCACATCATCCACTTCGCCTTTGGCAGACACCGAACTATGCCATACGTTAGCGTCTAATTGATGAATAGAGACATGGCTTTTATTGGTAGCCATATCTAATTGAGCCGCAGCAGAGAGTTGGATGTCTCCTTTGAGACGGAATGACTGAAGGGATTGGGTAATGGAAGCAGGCAGAAGCGCCAATAGGGGTTCGATCTGCCAGTTATTCGTTTGAATGGTAGCATCTACAGCTAAGTCCGGTTGCAAATCCACAACACCATCTATGCCTAATTCGAATTGGTTGATGGCCACTTGGGCTTGGTGCAGCACAAAGTGCTTACTATCCAAGTTCACTTCGGCAGGCAGGGTTATGCCTACTTGCAGTTCGTTAGCGTATTGGGTGTCACCCAATGTGGCGGAAACAGCAGCAGATTGCAATGTCAGTAAGACATCATCCCAACCTTTTACTGCACCATGGATGGAGGTATTGGTTAGTTGAGCCGATAGACTATCTTTCTTATCCACGAAACTCAGTTGCGGGGCAGTCAGTTGGAGTCCTTCCACACGAATATCTTGGAAGGGCAGCGAGAAAGCCGTTGTATCTTCCTCGGTTGAATCGGGCGACGAGACAAAAACCGAAAAGTTATTGTCACCTTGCTCGTTAATGAATATATTGGCCTGCACCTCGGGCAAAGACAGCTCACGAACGATGAGGTTTTGGTTGCGCAGGAACTCCATCACATTAACCACAGCCACTACTTTGGGTGCAGCCAGCAATGTATCCGATTGGGCTCCTTCCATAGGATTAATCAGGTATAAACCGTCTGCACGAAGGGCAAACTCAGGGAACGTAGAGAAGAAAGTGAGGTCCACGTTGCCTAATTCATGATTGCAAGTAATGAACTTATCTGCCACTTGACGAGCCACCGGTGTAAGACGTTCCGGCGTAAAGACCCACCAAATAGCCACCGTCGCTGCAATGATAACTACAGCCAGAAGCGAACCAAGAGTAATACCAAGTATTTTGAAGAAACGTTTCATAATTAGGGCTTTGTGGTTTTAATGTAATCACGTGTTTTGAATCCATCGGTAAAACGCAATGTCGTTTCCGTCAAGGTAACGATTGTATAAACCTTAGGAATATCTGCACCACCATTATCCATTAAATGAATTTGAGTGAGTTGATTATCTTTGGTTCCAACCGTCACAAACCACTCAAACCAACCATTACCATGATACGATATATTCCACAAATCCTCCTCATAGACTTCGTCATCTTCATTCCACTCATAACCGAGAAAATAGCCATCTTTCGTTTCGGCATTATCACGCATAAAGCGAGCATATTCGTTGGTATTAGCACGTTGCCAATACCCTTCTAATAGTGCTTCCGGATCCTGGATCTCGTCCTTGGGTTTACAGCCAACCATCATCAGGCTGATACCTAATACGATGGTCAATAAATTACATACTTTTTTCATATTTATGCTTTTTGAATGTTAATACGAATTTGTTGGTTGTTAATTTCGACCTCTTCGCCATCGGTTAGTTCAGCCACTTTAACTTGTGCGGCGAGCACTTGTGCAGCGATGTAGTCATTGAAATGTTCAATGGCCGGAGCAATCACATCGTTGGTACTGATGGTAACAAGGATACGGTCGGTAATCTCCAAGCCGGACGATTTACGTATGTTTTGGATGCGGTTGATTAGTTCGCGGGCTATACCTTCCTCTATCAGTTCCTGAGTCAATTCGATATCAAGGGCTATTGTGAGGATGCCTTCGGTAGCAACGAGCCAGCCGGGCATATCTTCGGTAAGAATCTCTACATCTTCGTCCACTAATGTATATCCCTCAACTACAAACGTGCCGTTCTGTTCAAAGGCATCTATATCGGCCTGAGACATCTGGGCGATAGCCGCAGCGATGGCTTTCATTTGTCCACCTACTTTTTTGCCTAACACTTTGAATTGCGGTTTTATTTTCTTAACCAGTTTGACTTCGCTCTTGTCGGCCGTTGTGATAACTAATTCTTTGACGTTAACCTCAGACTTGATGAGGTTCTCCACATGCTTGAGTGCCTCGGCGGCCTCGGCATCCGGAGCCGGAATGACGGCTTTTTGCAATGGTTGACGCACGTTCTTTTCGGCACGTTTACGCAGCGATAGAATCATTGAAGTGGCTTGTTGAGCCAGCATCATCTGACGTTCTAATTGCTTATCCATCAACGTATGATTTGCGATAGGCCACTCGCTCTCATGCACAGTCTTACCGGTTAGGTCGCGATAGAGGCGGTCGGCATAGAAAGGAGCATTAGGAGCCATTAGTTGGGCCACTATCTTGAGACAGGTGTAGAGGGTGGTATAAGCGGCTTGCTTATCCTCGTTCATCTCGCCACCCCAGAAACGTTTACGATTAAGACGTACATACCAGTTACTGAGGTCATCTTGCACGAAGTCCGAGATAGCACGTCCTGCCTTGGTCGGTTCGTAAGCTTCGTAATCCTCGGTTACCTCCTTGATGAGTGAGTTGAGTTTAGACAGAATCCACTTGTCAATCTCCGTATATCCTCCATTCTCCATTCTCAACTCTCCATTCTCCATTCCCCAACCATCCACATTGGCATACAGAGCAAAGAAACCGTAGGTGTTGTAGAGTGTTCCGAAGAACTTACGGCGTATTTCATCCACTCCTTCGGGGTCGAATTTGAGGTTCTCCCACGGAGATGAGTTAGTGAGCATATACCAGCGTACGGCATCGGCACCATATTTATCCAAAGCACCAAATGGATCGATGGCATTGCCTAAACGTTTACTCATCTTATTACCATTCTTATCCAATACCAAGCCGTTAGAGATAACGTTTTTGAAAGCAACGGAGCCTTCAATCATGGTATGGATAGCATGAAGGGTAAAGAACCATCCACGTGTTTGGTCCACGCCCTCGGAGATAAAGTCCGCAGTACGCGGTTCATCTATATTCTCAAAAGGCAAGTGGTTTTGGGCATAAGGCATGGCTCCGGAATCAAACCATACATCAATCAGGTCTAACTCACGTTTCATTGGTTTGCCGGACGGACTAACAAGGATGATATTGTCCACATACGGGCGGTGCAGGTCAATGACAGACGGATCATAGTTGGTCTTGCTGTAGTCTCCAACAATATGTTTGGGCCACGGATTAGACTTCATGAATCCGGCAGCGATGGACTTATCTATTTCTTCAAATAGTTCTTTGATTGAACCGATGCACAGTTCTTCTTGTCCATCTTCGGTGCGCCATATCGGCAGCGGTGTTCCCCAGTAGCGGGAACGAGATAAGTTCCAGTCATTGAGGTTCTCGAGCCACTTGCCAAACCGTCCGGTACCGGTAGATTCAGGCTGCCAATGGATAGTGTTATTGAGCCGAATCATATCCTCACGGGCCTTCGTAGAACGAATGAACCAACTATCCAAGGGGTAGTACAAGACCGGTTTATCGGTGCGCCAGCAATGGGGATAGGTGTGCACATGTTTTTCGATACGGAACGCACGACCATCCTGTTTGAGCATGATGCAGAGACGAACATCTATGTTTTCGGCCTTCTGCGCAGCGGCTTCGTCGTACTTACCATTAATAGTGAATTGCGGGTCATAGGCATTCTTCACCCATTGACCTTGCCATTGGGCATAGAGGTCGGTATGGATATGTTTGGCCACAAAGTCTTTATCTAAATCGTCCATTAAGAAGAACTTACCCGTCATATCTACCATGGGTCGCAGTTCGCCTTTCTTAGTAAGGAAGGTCATACTTGGGATGCCGGCTTTTTTGGCAACAAACGCGTCATCAGCACCAAAAGTAGGAGCTATATGCACGATACCGGTACCATCCTCCGTAGTAACATAGTCACCGAGAATGATACGGAATGGTGTACCGTCATTCTCGCCACGCATCGGTGAAGCAAATGGGATGAGTTGGTCATATTCCATGCCTTCCAATTCGGTACCTTTGCAACGATACAGGATAGTCGGTTGTTGTTGATTTCCCTCTGCATCGATTGGGTACAGTTCCTTCGCATAAGCCGACAGACGTGCTTCCGCCAAGAGATAAAGGGCTTTTTCGTGGGTGTACGGATTCTCACCTTGCACCACTACATAATCAATCTTTGGTCCGACACACAGGGCGGTATTGGATGGTAAAGTCCAAGGAGTGGTAGTCCATGCCAGCGCATAAAGCGGAAGGTTCTCGTTCTTATGAACGATGATACTGCTTTCCTTGATACGGAACTGCACTGTACAAGTTGTATCTTTGACATCGCGATAGCAACCGGGCTGGTTCAGTTCGTGCGACGACAGACCTGTTCCGGCGGCCGGCGAATAGGGTTGAATGGTATAGCCCTTATAGAGGTAACCCTTCTTATAGAGTTCCTTGAGCAAGTACCACAGGGTCTCGATGTACTTATTGTCATAAGTGATATAGGGGTTCTCCAGGTCCACCCAATAACCCATTTGTTTGGTGAGGTTGGTCCATTCCTGAGTATATTTCATCACTTCCTGACGGCAAGCGGCATTGTACTCATCTACGGATATTTTCTTACCTATATCCTCTTTGGTGATGCCCAGCATTTTCTCGACGCCCAGTTCAACCGGCAGTCCGTGGGTATCCCACCCTGCTTTACGGCGAACCTCGTAACCTTGCATGGTTTTGAAACGGCAGAACGTATCTTTGATTGTACGAGCCAATACGTGGTGAATACCCGGCATACCATTGGCAGAGGGAGGTCCCTCAAAGAAAATAAATTGCCCTTTGGCATCCTGACGTTTCCCTATGGCTTTTTCGGCCAAATGTTCTTTTTCCCACTCTGCTAAGATGTCCTTACTCATTCCCGGCAGATCCAACTGTTTGTACTCATTAAATTTCTTCATATATCGTATTTTTTGTCGCTTGTGAGGGTTATTCCAATAGATACTATTGGATTCATTCTTCAATTTGGGCACAAAAGTACTATTTTTTTTGCATATATGCAAATATTTTTGTACTTTTGTGGTCTATTTAGATAAAGTAAGCGCAAATGACCCCCAAGACTGAGGCTATTATATTAAGTTTACACGCGAAAAACGACACTTCTTCTTTATTAGAAGTGTACACACGCAATGAGGGTCGCAGTTCGTATTTGGTGTTTGGTAATAAGTGGCGCAGCACCTTACAGCCGATGGCCATTGTGGAACTTACTTCCCAAGGTAATCCTGCTCGGGAACTTCGTACCTTATCCTCTGTAACAAGGCTCTTTGTGCCCCAAAAGAATGACATCACGCATACCTGTTTGATGTTGTTTATGGCAGAAGCGATAGAGAAGAGTTTGCGTCATCCGATGGAGGATGAGACTTTGTTTGATTGGCTGATTAGTCAAATAAAAAAACTCGACCAGACGGACGAGTTACAGATGTTCCCCAATGAGTTTTTGGTTGCATTAAGTGAGCAACTTGGTTATGGCGGGGTTATTTTAGACGAGTGGCGGAGTCTAAAGAGTTTAGATATTATTCAGACTGTTCTGCTGCAATAAGCGGACGCTCCAACACCCATTCATCCACCAATATACTATCCACTATAGAATATGTCTTGACGCGTAACGCATCGTCCGTTACCTCCATCAATTCATATAAGTTATGTGTATGCTTGGTACTAACCGGCATATAGTATTTCCGTTTGTAACTCTTGGCAGAGCTATTGGTATTGATGAAATGTCCTCGCCGAGCGTAGCAATGGTCATGTCCGGCAAAAACAACATCGGCCTTATGTAAGATAGGATGGAAGAACAGCCACATCCCCGGATTGAAACGTCCCTTGCCTGACGAATAAACAGGGTGATGCATCATGACAGCGGTATATCTATTTCCGGCGCTGTAGATAGCACGTGTAAGCCACGTTTGGACGATAGTAAAATCGCTTAGGCGTTGGAGTCCATTACTATCAATAACGATGAAGCGCAAGCGTGGAAAATCCACGTAGTAGGTTGTACCTAAGAAGCGGTCCGGTCCATTAAGCGGATGTTGGAACATGCGATACCATTGTTCCGGTAATGTTTTACGAATCCCTTTGCGGTACTCGTGGTTGCCAGGGCAGTTGATGACGGGCACATTTTCCCAACCGGTTTGGTTGATTTGGTGGTATAGATGTTGTTCGTAATAGAAGTAACTACGTTCCATCCAGTCGCCTAATTGTGCGTAGCAATCAATGGAATCGTGGCGATTCCAGATAGAGGCATATTGGGTACTATCCACCTGGTTATGTACATCACCGAAGATAACTATTCGTAATGTATCGGGGTCAGATACATCGCGCCAACCATCGGAGGATAGTTGGAATCCGGGAACACTATCTGCACCAAAAGTCCAGAAGCGATACGTTAGTGTATCGCCTTCATAGACAGGTTCGACAGGGTTACCAAACCAAGCTTGCCAGCGGATGGCGCATAATAGAGCACCACCCGCAAGCAGCAAGATACCTAATATCCATTTGAATGTTCGCATTAGAAGGGCAGATCAGTACCTTCGTCAGCTCCGGCAGCGGCATCAAAGGTCTCCACATTCGTAGCGGGAGCAGGTTGTGCAGCAGGTTGAGCAGGAGCAGCGGCGGGGGCAGCAGGAGCTTCAGGAGCTTCAGTTGTCACATCGCCTTGTTGGATGCGCCAAGCACGAATACTGGTGAACCAACGGCCATTAACTTCGCGACTCTCGATATCGAACGATACGGTAACGATATCATCTACGTTGCAACTATTATTTTTGATTCGATCTTCGCCGAACACTTCGAAGCAAACCTTACGAGGGTATTGGTCTTGTGTTTCCAGCACATATGATTGAATCTTCCACGCATTACCTGTGCGTGCGCTTACGCCTTCCTGTAAAGGAAGAACTTGAATTATTTTTCCTACAATATCCATAATTGCGATGTTAGTAATTATTCACCTTTGATAGCAGCTACGCCGGGCAGCACTTTACCTTCGATAGCCTCCAAGAGAGCGCCACCACCGGTAGAGATATAACTTACTTGGTCAGCCAATCCGAATTTATTTACGCAAGCTACGCTGTCACCACCACCGATTAAGGAATAAGCACCTTCTGCGGTAGCCTTAGCAATAGCCTCAGCGATAGCGCGAGAGCCACCGGTGAAGTTATCAAATTCAAATACGCCGGCAGGACCATTCCATAGAATCGTCTTAGCACCATCAATAGCCTTAGCAAATAACTCGCGGCTCTTGGGTCCGGCATCCAAACCTTCCCAACCTGCAGGAATCTCGGTGCTGGGGCAGATTTGTTGATTAGCATCATTGGAGAAGTTGTCGCCACAAACGGAGTCAATACCAAGAACGAGGTTGACACCTTTTTCCTTAGCTTGCTTCATGATATCCAGAGCCAGGTCGAGTTTATCATCTTCGCAGATAGAGTTACCGATTTGTCCACCTTGAGCCTTGGCGAAAGTATAGGTCATACCACCGCAAAGGATGAGGTTATCCACTTTATCCATGAGGTTTTCGATGATACCGATTTTGGTAGAAACCTTAGAACCACCCATGATGGCGGTGAAAGGACGACGGATGTTCTTAAGGATGTTATCCACAGCTTCGCACTCTTTCTCCATCAAGAAACCGAGCATCTTGTTGTCTGCATCAAAGTAGTCAGCGATAACGGCAGTAGAAGCATGTTTACGGTGAGCGGTACCAAAGGCATCGTTTACATAGCAGTCTGCATAGCTGGCGAGTGTTTTTGCGAACTCTTTTTGAGAAGCCTTCATGGCTTTTTTAGCATCTTCGTAGCGAGGATCTTCCTTCTCGATACCAACGGGTTTACCCTCTTCTTCTCCGTAGAAGCGCAGGTTTTCGAGCATCAGGACTTCACCGGCTTTCAGTGCATCAGCTTGTGCTTTAGCCTTGGCGCAATCGTCAGCAAATTGCACTTTTACACCCAGGGCAGCGGATACAGCGTCCACGATTTGGCTCAAGCTATATTTAGCAGCCACTTTACCTTTGGGTTTACCCATGTGTGACATGATGATGAGGGCACCACCATTATTGAGGATATGCTTCAATGTAGGCAGAGCACCGCGAATGCGGGTATCATCTGTAATTTTTCCGTTTTCATCCAATGGAACATTAAAGTCCACACGTACGATTGCCTTTTTTCCGGCAAAATTGTAATTAGAAATTGTCATAATTGTATATATTTAGTTTGTTAGTTCAAATTGTCGCTGCAAAAGTACAAAAAATTTTTGATATATGCAAATTATTGTTGTAAAATGCAAAGTGAACTTGACACTTTCAGCGTCGTTGGCTTACCCAACCATAGTGGCATATTGCGTTCAACATGTCCTGCGGGGAAGTCAAAGAGCACCGGATAATCGTAGTCTTTTACGGCGCGACGAATCGTTTCATATATAGACTCATGCATACCCGGATCATCATCGCAGTCTGAGAACTGACCTACTACAAGACCTTTTATTTGGGATAAGACACCACTCATTTTGAGGTTCTGCATCATACGATCAATATGGTAGTGTCGCTCGGCTATATCCTCGATAAAAAGAATCGTGCATTGTGCATCGTGCATCAACAACCCATACGGTGTGCCTTGCAGTCCGTAGAGGACGCTTAGGTTGCCTCCTATCAGAGTACCTTGTATCTCCCCTGCCCTATTCAGCGGATGCGCAGGCACTTCGTATCTAAGCGGTTGATTATCAATAGCCTTGCGCCAATTCGCAATCATTTCGCTATCTTCGGGTAATTCGGTTAGGTGCTTACACATAAGTCCGTGCAACGATGCTTGGCCTTGGGCTAAGGACCATTGATGCAGTTCGGTTATATCGGAAAAGCCGATGATAGTTGGGTGTTGAGAGTTGAGAGATAAGAGTTGAGAGATGATGCGTTGCAGGCCATATCCGCCGCGGGCGCAGAGGATGTAATCGATAGTAGAATCTTGCAGGGCGTGAGTGAGGTCGGATAACCGTTCCTCGTCCGTTCCACTAAAGCGTCCCCAGCTTCCTCGAGCATGTCTGCCTTCGCTCACGCGATAGCCCCAACTGCGCAAACGAGCCGCTGCGCCATCTATGTAAGAAGGGTCAATTGCTCCCGAAGGAGATAGAATATGAATATGTTTCATGCCGCAAAAGTACAAAAATATTTGCACATATGCAAAAAAAATAGTACTTTTGCAGTCGAAATGAGAAGAATCTGCTTATATACGGCTTTATTGAGTTCGATGGTGATGTTGGCGAAGGCACCTAACGTACATCTTATTGACTCGTTTTACGTAGCCAAAGATAGTATATTGAATGTCTATGTTCTAAGTGATGCTGCCGGCCGGTTGACGAAGGACAGTGTGGGCTTTGGTTATTGCAACCAATTAGGCAGTCGTCGCACGCATGTTGTGACGGTTGACAGTACAACAAGCCTTGTTTTTCAATATCGACTATTGAATACATGGAGTGAGCCGGACACATTAGTTTTGAATAATACCGGTAGTACGATATACACCTCGCCCTATTGGTTGTCCGACGGCCTGACGTTATATTACGCCAGTAATGATACGACCGGTCGTGGTGGATTGGATATCTATGTGACGGAATATAATACAACAACCGGACAATTCACTCGTCCCAAGAATATCGGTGCACCATTTAACTCGGCCGGTAATGATTACTTGTATGTATTGGATGAGACGCAAGGTATAGGCTACTGGGCGACAGATGATACCGCAGGAACAGACTCGGTGAAAGTATATAAGTTTGAGTCCCGGGAACCGGTTTTGTGGACTCCGACGTTGGAACATTGAGGTCCGAATCACTCGGGATATACCTCCTATCAGGTTTCTTGTTTCCAGCTGGGAAGGTTACAGATGTTTTAGGTCATTTTTCTGTGACATTCACAAATTTCGGGTGCAAAGTTATTCCTTTTTTTTACATATTTGCAAATCTTTTTCCGTTTTGCTTTGTACTTTCGAGTTTTTTTATCATTTATCCTACCTTATAAGTAGTCCTGAGGGATGGTATATATGCCCATTGCGGATGATGATGATTTGCCCTTGATAAAGAAGTTTCTGTGTTTTCAATTCCGATTGGTCAACCACAGATAAACTCGTGGCAGGCCCCGGTTGTGGCTTCGTCAATTCATCTCCCTCATAAAAGCGAACAGCCACGTCGTCGTAGGCAAAATATGCCGGTTGTGAGAATCCGTAGCCGTTGTCGCTGCTACCTGTAACATTAAATTCGATGCGAACGACACGCCCAAGAGATGATAAATCAAACTTCGTCCAGTCATGAACAATGTTCTTCGGCCCATTGCATAGGTAAATCTCTGCGGTGTCGGTTATTTCATCTTGGTCGCCGTATCCTATAGCCAGCACTTTGACCCAGTCACTGTCACTAATTTTGGCACTCAAACCATTCCCATTGCCAAACACGTTGATAGCGTAGCAAGTGTTCGTAATGTACATGTGGTCCACAATACGTGCTTTGCCGTCATAGAAATGAATATCCGGCAACACATCCCCAGACCAACCGGAATTGTCCGTATATCCGTAATGTACGGCAAAGTTGTCTGATTCATTGTGACCGCCCTGTGTAGTTTGAATGCCCAATACGCCCTCCTTGTAAACAGTCAGTTGGCTATTGAAGTCACCATACAATGAGTCTTGTCCGGAAACGTAATGGCTGACAGCATGACCTCCGCCCCAATAACAATAGGTCCCCCAATTGTAGGGCAGTACATGGCTTAAACCTGTTTCAGTGGAGTCAGTCCACTGATATGCTTCTTCTTGTGAATAAAAACCCATGCCGTCACCATAAAGCAACGGACCTTCGTACTGCTCTTGGTCAATTTGGTCAGACAAATTCTCAAACGTGAGTGTTTTTAGTTGATAATCATGTTGTTGTGCGTACGCAACAGAGGTGACAAGCACTGCTGTTGCAAGAATCATTGTTTTTTTCATAATGTTTTTGTTTTAGTTAATTATGTTTATTTATGATACG